>JAJFTS010000188.1 GCA_021372815.1 Deltaproteobacteria bacterium
GTCGTGACCTTCTTTCATCACATCAATGGCGCGAATAGCCACCATCGGAGAAAGTGGATCATTGCTGGTTATGGAAAACAGGCGACACATATTTATTATAACCTCCCCAAACTCTTTCCGGCCTTAAACCTGGAAAGCACCAAATTAAGTGCCAAAGCCGTGCCAAATGTACAAAACAAATTACATTTTTGTATATCCTTCATTTTTAAGTCTTTCTACTGATCAAAAAGCTTCTTCTCTTATTGTAAAAAGCACAAATTTGTTCTTTTTACAAATTACGACTCAATTTTGAACTTTTATTTAAAATCTTCCTTCCTTCATTTTCTTCTATATCTTTAATGTAAGAACAATCTAGCGCCTTACTGCTTTGATATACTTGTCTTTTTTTTAAACAACTGCGTATTGATCCCCATTTTTGATATTTTGTATTGAATAATACGTTTAGTCGTTCCTAATTTTTGAGCCGCTTTTGTCTGGTTGCCTCCCGTTTCTTCCAGTGCCTCGATAATTAAAGTTCTTTCCTGCGCTTCAATGACGGAAGAAAGCTTGCTTTTTTCTTTCTTTTCAATCTCTTTTTCCTTGACTTGCAGCGACGGGGGAAGATGCTGGCAATCTACATTGTCCGTCTTAGATAACAAGACGGCTCTCTCTATGCAGTTTTCCAGTTCCCGGACATTGCCCGGCCATTTATGATTAAGGAAAACTTCTATCGCCGAGGTGGAAATTCTTTTTACATTTTTACCCATCTCACTGCTGTACTTGAGCAGGAAATGATCCGCCAGCAGAATGACGTCACTTCCGCGCTCGCGTAAAGGCGGCAGATAAACAGGAAATACATTCAGGCGATAGAACAAATCCGCGCGGAAGCGGTCGGCAAGAATATCCTGTTCCAGGTTGCGGTTGGTAGCGGCGATAATCCGCACATTGACATTGATGACCCTCGACGATCCCAGCGGTTGAAAACGCTTTTCCTGCAAAACACGCAAAAGCTTCACCTGGGCGGCGGCGGAGAGTTCGCCCACTTCATCTAAGAATATCGTCCCTCCGTTGGCTTCTTCAAAACGCCCGCGGCGTTGATGCAAAGCACCGGTAAATGCTCCTTTTTCATGGCCGAACAATTCGCTTTCAATTAACGTATCGGGAATCGCTGCACAGTTTACCTGTACCAAAGGCCCTCCCTTCCGCGGAGAATTATTATGAATAGCGCGGGCGATTAATTCCTTGCCCGTGCCTGTTTCACCGGTAATCAGCACCGTTGTATTGGAATCGGCCACCTGCGCTACCAGACCGAATACTTCCTGCATGGCCTTGGAATGACCGATTATTTCCATTGAAGGAGCGCGGTTCTGGCCGACAATTTTACGAAGACGCCTGTTTTCTTCTTCCAGAGCCCGGATGTGCACGGCTTTGGCCATTAGTTCAGCAACGGATGACAATAAAGCCAATTCCTTATCAAGATTTTCCACCTGGAGAGCAACTTTATCGGCGGATAAAACTCCCACAACATTGGAATCATATATAATCGGAACACACAAAAATGAAAGTTCGGTGCGGTTCAGATGCCGTCTGGCACCGGTGCGATCCAGGAAATGCGTCTCCTGCCCCAGATTAGCCACGGCCATGGGACGTCCGGTTTCCGCCACTTTTCCGGTAATCCCTTCACCGGGTTTGTAAGTTACTTCCAGTCCGTCAATATTCACATCATGGGCAACATCCAGCCAGACCTCCTTCTTTTCACGATCAACCAGGGAGATCATTCCGCGCTGCATCCCCAGACGTGAACTCATCTCCTGCAAAACCTGCTCCAGTTGGTCACGTAAATCCACAGGCTGAGCTAAAATTTTGGCTATAGCGTGTAAGGCAGCCAGTTCTTCATAAGTATGAATGCTCAATTTGTTTTCTTTCTCACTAAAAATTTTTTTTGTAGTATTGCTCATAAATAGCTCAACTAACGGAAAGTATTTTGTTACAAAATTGTGCCAATAGCAAACAATATTTTTATCTTCGAATATTACATTGCAAAGAACAAACCAATATAAATACAACTTTGTAAAAAATTGCCTTAAGAAAACAATTTTTTGGTGTTTAATGGGTCAACAAAGACAAGTGTTTACTCAAGCATTCTAAATTATTCACAAAAATAGCAGATAACCGCTGGAAGATTGTGTTTGTAAAATTGTTAGCCGTTGCTCTGCAGCAGGAAAAAAAGAAGGCTATCCATCTGTTTGTTTATTGATTCATACATTTCCGGCTTAGCAGACAGGATTTCTTTTTCTATTTGAACGTAGGGCGACGGAAACAATTCATCGCAACAATGAGAAACGATATCCTGAGCGGCTTGCGGTGTAGTTTCCAGATGAAACTGCAAACCGATCACCGACTTGCCCAGTTGAAACGCCTGGTTTTCACAGGCGTTACTTTTGGCCAGATGAGTTGCTCCGTATGGCAGATCAAATGTCTCACCGTGCCAGTGAAACACTTTTATTGAAGGCGGAAATCTAAAAACAGACTGGTCGTCTGATGAAATCCCGTTGATCGGGAACCAACCAATTTCCTTCACGGAATTGCGGTAAACCCTGGCACCCGCCGCATTGGCAATAAGCTGTGCACCGAGACAAATCCCCAAAACCGGCTTTCCCGAGCTAATGGCGTCGCCAATGAATTTCTTTTCAGAAACAAGCCAGGGAAATTTATCTTCATCATTCACACTCATCGGACCGCCCATAATTACAAGCAGGTCTATTGTTTTCAGATCAGGGAGCTCCGGTGACTTAAAGAACCTGGTATTTGTTATTTCATATCCGGCTGTTTTAAGCCAGGGTTCGATGCTGCCTAACCCTTCAAAAGGAACATGTTGTAAATAATGTGCGCGCATGGACTATGTTTTCATATGTTTACGTTTTTTATCGTCATAAAGTTTTTAATCAATCAACATATTAACCAATAAATGGCTGATGGGCAAGGACTCGAACCTCGATTCACAGGGCCAGAACCTGTTGTCCTACCTTTAGACGACCCATCAGTATTAAAACTTCAACCCCAGGAAGAACATGATTGATACATTAAAGTAACTTCCTGCCGGTTTTGATCAAACTCATGAATCAAAAAAGCAAATGCCGTGCCACTATGCTTTCGTCTCGGGCTGAATATCAAAAAATGCAACTTTCGACTCTAAATCCGATTGCATTTTATTTATTACTTTTCCACAGGAAAGAATTCATTCTTTCCTGTGGAAATCCGTACTAGCTGATAAACAGCATTTCCCAGAACTTCGGTAACGGCCATAATTCGTCATCAACGATTTCTTCCAGGGCGTCGACATATTCACGTAATTCATCCATCCTGGTTTTTACCTTGGAGCACAGCATTTCGGCTTTTTTGGCTTCATCGTGGATGACTGATACGGAATCTACTTGCGCCAGAATTTCTTTCGTGGCTGTATAGATCTTATTCACCAGATCCAAAGAAGTTTTTAAGATATCCTGTTGACCCGTGCATGCGGTTTTGCCGCCGAGGACTTCCTTGATGCCGTTAATGGCTCCGGTTAAATCTTTCTGATATGCCGTGGCCGCCGGAATGATCTGGCTCAGACAAATATTTTTCAGGCATTTCACTTCAATTTCCAGATCCTTGATGTATTTCTCGACATGGATCAGATACCTTGATTTCAATTCAACCTTGGAAAGGACTTCATATTTTTCAAACAGATTTAAAGCTTTATCCGTAATCAATGCTTTGAGCGCCACCGGAGTTGTTTTGGCGTTAGGCAATCCTCTTTTCGCTGCTTCCGCTTCCCATTCTTTAGTGTAATTATCCCCATTGAAAAGAACAGGTTTGATCTTTTTGATTTCCGCTTTCAATATGTCAAAAACAGCCTGATTGATATTTCCGCCTTTGGCTTTGATTTTCTCAGTCAGATCGTCGAGACTTTCGGCCACGATGGTATTAATGGCTGCAGCGGAAAAGGAAATTGACTGCGATGAACCGACAGCGCGGAATTCAAATTTATTGCCGGTAAAAGCAAACGGAGACGTTCTATTGCGATCGGTGTTATCCTTGCTGACAACGGGAATGGAGGTAACGCCCAGATCGATGATTTCGTCGTTTGTTGCTTTGGTCACCACACCGGCTTCAATATCGGCCAGGATCTTTGTAAGCTGGTCGCCGAGGAAAACCGAAATAATCGCCGGCGGCGCTTCATTGGCGCCCAATCTGTGATCGTTCGCGTATGAGGCGACCGATGCCCGAAGAATGTCGGCATGTTTATAGACTGCGCTGACTATGGCAACGAGAAAAACAAGGAATTGAATATTATCATGCGGCTTGTCACCGGGCGTGAGCAAATTGTTGCCGCTGTCGTCGGATAACGACCAGTTCAAGTGTTTACCGGAACCGTTAATCCGGGCAAACGGTTTTTCGTGGAGCAGACCGGCCAGACAATGTTTTTTGGCAACGGATTTGATCGTATCCATGACTAATTGATTATGATCGACCGCCAGATTTGCTTCCTCGAAAACGGGAGCGATTTCAAACTGACTGGGCGCAACTTCATTGTGTCTGGTTTTGGCCGGAATGCCCAGTTTGAAAAGCTCTTCTTCCAAGTCATGCATGTAAGAGGATATTCTTTCCTTAATGCTGCCGAAATACTGATCTTCCAGCTCCTGCCCTTTTGCGGGCGGCGCACCGACAACCGTTCTGCCGCCCAGCAGAAGGTCTTGTCTTTTGTAAAAATAATCCATATCAATCAAAAAATATTCCTGCTCCGGCCCCAGCGTGGAGAAAACTTTTTTAACTTTTTTGTTGCCCAGCAGTTTCAGCATATTGACGGCGCTTTTGCTGACAGCTTTGTTCGATCTGAGCAGCGGGGTCTTTTTATCCAGCGCTTCCCCCGTATAGGAAATGAAAGCCGTCGGAATACAAAGCGTGGTGGAAATGCCGCTTCTGCGAATAAAAGCCGGTGAAGAAATATCCCAGGCAGTGTACCCCCGCGCTTCGAATGTCGCCCGGATACCGCCGCTGGGAAAACTGGATGCGTCCGGTTCGCCCTGCACGAGTTGTTTGCCGGAAAATTTTTCCACGACTTCACCCACACCCACGGGATCGGCAAAGGAATCATGCTTTTCCGCCGTCATACCGGTCATCGGCTGAAACCAGTGGGCGAAATGCGTTGCCCCTTTGGCAATCGCCCATTCTTTCATGGCATGGGCAACGATGTTGGCCGTTTCAATGTCGAGGGTCTTTTCTTCATTGATAATGTCCATTAGTTTTTTATATGTGTCTTTCGGCAGCTTTTCTTTCATCACTTTGTAACTGAAGGTATCCTCACCGTAATAGACCGATACCGGGACACATTTTTCCTTATCAATTTGATAATTCCGTTCTGATGCGATGTTTGAATTTGTTTTTTTCATAGTTCCTCCATGAATATATTTTTTATTTCTAATCAATTTTGTTTTTATGCTCAAAAAGCCGCTGCAACTTATCCGAATAAGTCGCAGCGGCGATAAAACTCCGGTTTCTCATTAAAAA
This sequence comes from Deltaproteobacteria bacterium, assembly GCA_021372815.1. Taxonomy (GTDB): domain Bacteria; phylum Desulfobacterota; class Syntrophia; order Syntrophales; family Smithellaceae; genus Smithella. The sequence goes on from JAJFTS010000188.1 coordinate 5,530, forward strand.
GTGAAGCTTAAAATTACACCTCCATAAAGGAAGGACCCATCCTTTTCAGACAGATTGGCCGAGCCTTGAAGTCCGCGTGCCTTCATTTCATACTTTGCGTCATCGGACAGCGGGAAGACGTAAGTCACCGTCGGAGTAACAGTCAAATGACCGGTTAGAGAAACGGGCAGAGAAGCGGAAATCATGCCGTCGTGCAAATTATTAAACTTATCGGCGGTCGCCAGCGAATCGCTATCAAATTCGGGATAGGTTGTTTCATCATCGCTCTTTAAGTAACTTGCCTGCGCCGCCAGTTTCAAACCGACTTTTTCATGCAGGGCAAAGGTATGAGAAATACCCAGCGTCGCGTACCATTGATGATAATGATCGACTTCCTTGTAGACGGTCAGGGTCGGCGCCAAAATCGTATCCAGCCCCATGGTTATAAACACCTCCTGGGAATCCATCAGATCCGGCCCGCCCGGAGTTGCCGCCGCCAGACCATAATAGATGTAGCCGGCACCGGCGGAAACTATGCCGAATTTATGGGTGTAGGATAAGGTAACATCCGTTTCCGTAAAGTTGGATGAATATTCTCCGTCCGCAGCCGAGTAGGGATCGGTGTCCAGATTGCCCCAAACATTGGCGGTAAAACCTTTGTAGCCGACTGTCATAGAGGGCTGAATCACAATACTGTGACGTGTCAGCTCCTGGCCTCGCCAGATATAGGCGCTTAAAACACTGGCCGCAACCTCGCCGGTTACCTTATCTTCTGCCGGCGCTTGGTCGGATGCTTCCGCTGCCCGGGAAAGCATCGGTAAGGTTGTCAAAATCAGCGTTAGTGAAAATATTATCATTATTATCTTCATTCTATTTTTCATTTTTGTACATTCTCCTTCCAATTTGTGTTTATTCAAATTGCGCGCAATCAATTGCATATAGATTAATCTTTTCTTTCAGACTGCTCTCTTTGATTCCCAAAAGTTCAGCGGCCAGGGATAAATCACCATTAGTTTTCAATAAAACATGAAGGATCACCGCTTTCTCGCAGTCGGAAACACAACGTTGCAGGGTATTCCCTGAGGCGTATGTCTTGTCTTTATCCATAAAGACAACCTCAACCTATCGCCACTCCGCCGCGTTCGCCGCTGCTGATGCGGATGCACTCGGCCAGTTCCACGACAAATATTTTCCCGTCGCCGACGGAGCCCGTGTGAGATCCTTTGGTGATCGCTTTAATTGTCGGTTCCACGAAATCCTCATTGACGGCAATATCCAGTCTGATCTTGTTGAGCAAACCTCCGGCTTCTTTTGCGCCGCGGTAAATTTCGGTGACGCCCTTTTGCCGTCCCTGTCCCAGGACATTGGAAACAGTCATTAAATTTACGTCCACGGCCTCCAGCTCTCTTTTCACCGCTTCCAGTTTGTGCGGTTGAATAATGGCAATAATTAGCTTCATGATTCATTCCTCCTATTCAATCACGGTATAAGCGGCTTCACTTTGTTGCGTTAAATCCAGGCCGACGATTTCGTTATGTTCTTCAACGCGCATGCCCATAATTGCGTCCACGATCTTGAAGATGATAAAGGTCATGATGACCGCAAAGCCGACCGCAACTAAAAGGGATAGAGATTGAACGTAAAGCTGATGCGCATTGCCGAAAAACAGACCGTTGGCTCCCGCCGCATTGACGGCTTTTTCGGCGAACAATCCCGTAGCGATTGTTCCGACAGTTCCACCCACGCCGTGCACACCGAAAGCATCGAGCGAATCGTCATAACCGAGTTTGCTTTTGATAATCGCCACGGCCAGGTAGCATACAACGGCGACGATCATGCCGATGAACATCGCATTCATCGGATTGACAAAACCGCAGGCCGGGGTCACGGCAACCAGTCCGGCAACCGCGCCGGTCGCAGCGCCCAGAATGGTCGGCGTGCCGTTGTGCCACCATTCAACCAAAGCCCAGGTCAGACCTGCGGCGGCGGTAGCCATATGCGTCGTGACAAAAGCATTGGCGGCCAGACCGTCGGCAGCCAATGCGCTGCCCGCATTAAATCCGAACCAGCCGAACCACAAGAGAGCAGCGCCCAGAACGGTAAAGGGCAGGTTATGCGGACGAATCGGTCTGTGATTATAGCCGATTCTCTTTCCCAGCAATAAAGCCAGGACCAGGGCCGAAATTCCGGAACTGACATGCACGACAATTCCACCGGCGAAATCCAGCGCGCCCAGATTTCTCATCCATCCTCCGACACCCCAGACCCAGTGCGCCAGCGGATCATAAACAAAAGTCGTCCACAATAAGGTAAAAACCAGAAAGGCGGAAAATTTAACCCGTTCCGCATAAGCGCCGATAATCAACGCCGGCGTAATAATGGCGAACATGGCCTGGAAAATCATAAAGGCGTAATGAGGAATTCCCTTGGAATAATCCGGATTAGGTAAAGAGCCTACTCCCGCCAGCCCCAGCCAGTCCAATTTGCCGATGATGCCGTGAAAGTCCGGGCCGAAGGCCAGCGAATAACCGAACAGCATCCATTGCAAACTGACGACGCAGACAATGATAAAGCATTGCATCAAGATAGAAAGAACGTTCTTACGGCGAACCAGTCCACCGTAGAAAAATGCCAATCCAGGTATGGTCATTAACAAAACCAAAGCGCTGGCTGTTAAAACCCATGCAGTGTCTCCCGAATTCATAATAAATACCTCCTTTTATTTCTCGCGATTTTCATTAGAGCAAGTACAGTGCCAAACATTTTATTGCTCGTTAGCTACTGTAATTATTTACATTTTTATCAAAAAGTGGCTCGTTAAAGATGGACAAATTTGTATCATTTGAAAAAAATGCACCCTAAAAATGTGGCTAAAACATTTGCATTAGAAGAATTGAGACGAGAAAAATTCTTGAAAAATTACAATAATCACTTTAGAGAAGATTTATTAAATCTCAGGGGTAGCTATGATTTCAAAAAGAGCTTCTAAATTCACATCTTTCATTGTCATGGATGTGATGGCAAAGGC
>JAJFTS010000069.1 GCA_021372815.1 Deltaproteobacteria bacterium
TTTAAGATGCTTTTCCTATAACAAATACGGTAACTTTGTCAATTAAATATAAATTATACTTAATGATTTGGCTGAAGGAAACAAGGAAATTAATGGAAACAAATTCATAACCAAAAAGAAAATATCAGCCTTTGTAAAAAAGATTTCTCACTGCGCACCAAAATGACAAAGTATGTGTTATCATTCCGATGCCCGATTCATCAGGGTGAGGAATCTTAAAAAATCACATTTATTTGACCGTTATCGGTTTATTAACCTCTCCTGCATAAAAGACGATAATCTCCGCCGTTTCCGTTCCCTCATTTTTTCCATAATGTTTTTTGTTGACCAACTCGACGATCGAATCCCCGGCTTTGAGATGCAATATCTTATTATCTTCGGTAATTACCGTTAATTCTCCTCTAAGCAAAACACCGGCGTTTATTACCGGATGATAGTGCATTTCCAGTTGAGCACCTGCAGGAATTTTTATTCTCAGAATGGTAACCTCCGGCTGGCCGGCAGAATAAAGCGGCAGAGCCTCTCCATCCCAGGTTTTGGTCGATTTTGCCAGCTGTTTGACCTCGATATTATGAATATTTCCCGCACAGGCGGTGACAAATAAAAAGAATATTGCACATATTACAAAATAATTTTTCTTCAATTTACTTTCTCCTTTTAGAACAAAATTCAGCAACCGTTATTTCAATTGCGCGTAAACTTCATCATGCAACGGCGTGGGAATGCCTGATTCTTTACCCGCTTCGCAAAGATAGGCGGTCAGCGCGTCAATTTCCGTTTGTTTTCCTTTTTCTCTGTCCAGTTGCATCGATGTTTTTGAGTTATAGCCAAAACCGGCCACCATTTCCATGGCTTTGTCAACTTCAGTTTGCGGCAGGATGACATGATGCGCGTGGGCAACCGCCACGACTTCCAGCATCATATCTCTTGCCTTTTTTCGAAGCAACGGATCCGCCCAAATGGCGCCATAGGTCTTGCCGGTAGCCGCAGTCAGGGAACCGATAGGGCACATGAGAAGGAATTTTGTCCAAAGCACTTCGGATATTTTATCCGTTAACACCGCGTTGATTTTTGCCTTTGATAAAATATCAAGAATGTAAGAATATTTTTTTGCAGATTCAGAATTATCGGTCCCGAATGTCAGCTTGCAGGCGCCGCCTTCCTGGTTGACGATTCCCGGCTTTTCAATGTGCGAAATGATGTAAACACTGCCGCCCAAAACATTTGCTTCCGGCAACACTTTGCGAAGCCTCTGCGCGCTGTTGACGCCATTGAGCAACGGAATCGCCACCGCGTTTTTACGAATGCAGGCGGCAAATTCCCGCGCTGAGTTTTCCAGAGAATAACTTTTGGTACAAAAGAATACCAGATCAAACAAGCCGGCCACTGCCGGATTATCGGTGGCAATGTTCGGCCAGGCAATACCATCTCCTTCTTTCGCGAATAAATGCAGTCCGTTTTTCTGAATCGCTTTTAAATGTTCGCCGCGCGCAATAAAGATTATTTCATGCTCGCTGGATTTTTCAAATTCCCGTGCAAGTTTTCCGCCGAAATACCCCCCTACTCCGCCGATGCCGATTATACCTATTCTCAATTTGTTCCTCGATTCCATTATATTTTATATTGAAAATATATCTCCTTTTTCAGTAAGTCAAGTATTCTAAACAAACTCCTCAACCCCGTTTTTCGCGCCTTCAATATGCCAAATATTTTTCTTGACGATCATAATGAATTGTTAATATATATCCCAACTTCCACAACAAGGAGAGCGCCATGAGAATTCGTCCTTTTGCACGTTTCAGCCGTTATAAGATTCCCGCTGTTTTAATCGTTGTTCTTTGCTTTACCATTTGCAGTTGTGCTCCGCTTCTTAACACCGCTTTTAACAACTCCCTGCCGCCTCTGGAAGGAGAACAGACCGTTACCGGATTATCTCAAAAAGTCACTGTGAAACGCGACAACATGGGCATTCCCCTGATCGAAGCCGCAAACATGGAAGACCTTATCTTTGCCTCGGGATACGTCAGTGCCTATGACCGCTTCGCCCAGATGGAGGGATTCAGGCTTGTCGGACAGGGCAGGCTTTCCGAACTGCTCGGTGATGCCACTTTGGAAATGGATATTTATCTGCGCTCCCTGAATCTTAATCAGGTGGCTCAAACTCTTTACATGTCCGGATCACCGGACTTGCAGCATAAGCTGAAACTATACAGCGACGGAGTCAATGCCTACCTGGCCAATGCTCCTCTGCCCATGACTCTCAAGATGGCCGGTTATAAACCTGAACCCTGGAAACCGATTGACTCCGTGTATGTATTTATCGTCCTGACATTGGGACTGGGTCAAAACCTTCATGAAGAAATCAACATGCTGAATATTGCCCAGGCGGTTGAACCGGAAAAGTTGGCCTGGCTGTTTCCCATTTACCCCGACGAACCTCTACCCTTTGAGGAAATGAAAAAACTGGCCGTTGTGGACTTAAAAACCGCAGCCAATGATATAGAGCACCTTTCCCGGATTGCCAGCGTGACAAACCGTCTTCTTATTCATGAAACCGCCGCATCGAATAACTGGGTGGTCTCCGGAAAACTTACCCAATCGGGCAAACCGATTTTTGCCAACGACACCCACCTGCCTCTGACCATGCCTTCCATCTGGCAAATGGTTCATCTGAAATGCCCGGAAATCGAAGGAGCGGGAATCGCGATTGCCGGAGTGCCGGGGATTGTTGCCGGATATAACGGCCATACAGCGGTAGGCATGACGATGGTCATGGCCGATAACCAGGATCTTTTTCTGGAAAAACTGAAACAGGAACCGGACGGACTTTATTATCTTTATAAAGACAAATGGATTAAAGCAACCAGCCGGCAGGAAACTTTTCGTGTAAAAGGACAGAAAACTCCTGTAACCAGAACCCTTTATGAAACGAAACACGGCGCACTGCTGAACAACGTTCTCACCGATAAACCGCGCCACGAACTTGTTCCCATGCCGGTCAACCAGTCTCTGGGAATCGCGCTTAGCTGGGCGGGTAAGGAACCAGATCATACCATGGACTCTTTCTTCAATATTATGCAGGCCAAGTCAGTAGATGAAGTCCTCAAATTCACAGGCCGGGACACTTCGGTTATTCCTTTGAACATGGTCATGGCCGACAAAAACGATATCGCCTGGCAGGTGACCGGACGTTTTCCCCTGCGCAAAAAAGGACGCGGTCTCTGCCCCTCGCCGGGATGGACGGGCGAATATGACTGGAATGGATTTCTTGATCCGTCTCTGCATCCTTCCGTCAAAAATCCCGCCAAAGGATATGTCGGCACCGCCAACCACCGAACGGTTCCGGCCGATTTCCCTTATATCCTTTCCTCGTCGTGGTATTATCCCGACAGAGCCGAGCGCATAGCCCAGATGATTGAAGGCGCAAAAGGATACTCTGCGGAAACCGCCAAAGCCATGCAGCTGGATGTCTATTCGCCATTTGTCAAAGTTTTAAAGACGGCTTTGCTGGAAGAAAAAACTTTGCAGGAAATGAGGTCCATATGGCAGAATTCCGAAAAGAATCAGACCGCAGAAAATGCAATGGCCCTTCTCCGGGATTTTGATGGATACATGCGAACGGACTCGGCGGGTGCGGCTTTCTGCGGCGCTTTCATGTTTTCACTTCCTAAGAATCTCTTCGCCGACGAACTTGGCGGAACTGATTCCAGGGCCTATGAATCGCTTCTGGAAACCTTCCTTTTGGCGTATTCTTCTCTGCATGACCATCTCACCGACAGAGGTAAAAACAGTCCCTTCTGGGACAACGTCAATACCCCGGCGAAGGAAGAACGTTCTCTGATTCTGGCCCAGACCGTCCTGGATGCAATCGGCATTCTGGAGAAGCGTTGCGGAAAGGACCCTGAAAAGTGGCAGTGGGGAAAACTGCACACCTATACCTGGCAGACCGACGCCACCAAGTTTTCCGATTACATGGGTTTTGTCGAAAAAAGAGCCCTGAAGTCCCTTTCCGGCTATTTCGACCGAGGGCCCTATCCGGCGGCCGGAGATCACACGACACTCAACGTAACGGGCTATTATCCCGGAAAAAACTTTGACGTGTGGCTGATCCCGGAAATGCGCCTTATCGCGGATTTCGGAAGCGATGAACCGCTGATCGGCATCAACAGTTCCGGTCAGTCCGATAATCCTTCGAGCCCCTATTATGACGACGGCATTACCGCATTTCGCGAAGGAAAGTACCAGAAATTCCCGTTTAAAGAGGAAAATGTAAAAGCGCAATACACCAAGACGCTGACACTATTGCCCAAACAATAAAAATGGATACAAAAAAAGGGAGGCTGATTTCTTCAAATCAGCCTCCCTTTTTACTCTCCCCTTAGAAAAGGAGAGTAAGGAAATTATATTCCTGCTTTCACTTTTCACCATTTACCGTTTACTGCTACGGTAAACTTATGCTATTTCCCTTGTGTTTCCCCCACCAGGTTTTGTATTCCGTCAGTTTGGTCTGGATGGATGTGAGGTCGTTGTTTTGCTTATAACCAAATAAAGCATTGAGGTCGGCTACTGCCGATACGCCATAATATTTCTGGCGATAGTTTAAAAAGACGTTCATGCTGCGAACAAGGTTGTAGATCAGGTCTGCCTGTTTCACACCACCGGCTTGATATTGTGCGTTCCATTTATCGCAAAGCCATAAACGGCGTTCCATTTCATCTTTAATCCATTGGACATTGTGAGCGCTGGCTTTTAGCTCGGCATCAGCTAGAGTAATTGTTGAAGGAAATTTTGCTAGATACGCTTTAACAACTTCTATGGGTTCTGGCTTGGGTCCACTTAAATTTGTGTATTGTATATTTACAATAACATTGTTATTTATCCATCTATATCCGACAACCCCACCGCCATAGAAAAATATTTTGTTATTATTTATTGTTCGAATCATGGCATCTTCATCCGGCCCTATTTCCAAATTATCACTATCTCTAAAACTGGTCTCAACCTCATGCAGCAGCCATCTGTCAGAATCCCCGCCCGTGTGCTGGGTGACTTCGACTTTAACACTTAAAGATTTTTCTTCTGCTTCTTCAAGAGGTAGACCTCTAATTTCACTTAGATTGGAATATTTTCCGTTACAAATTGAATCAACATGATCCATTTTAAAATGATCCGCACCTCCGACAACACCACAAGCATTGCCTAGCCGCGCATTTCTTACCCTATATGTAAATTTCCCAATATCATTGGTAACCAGACAATCGTTCAGATTGGTAAACCCTTGAGCCGTTGAATATGACAATGCAATAAACGCCATTAACAACGCCATTGTTGTAAATTTCATTATTTTCATTTTTTACTCCTTACTTGTACTGTTCTGAGACCAATTGCCCAAGATCAGTCGT
>JAJFTS010000206.1 GCA_021372815.1 Deltaproteobacteria bacterium
TCCGAGCGCACTTCCTCTCCTTTTTGGGGCAGCTTTCCAAACAGATGCAAAACCAATCCGCCTATGGTATCGAACTCGTCCTCGGGCAAATCGGCATCAAGAAGTTTATTGCATTGCTCGACTGTCATGCCCCCGGGAACGATAATCGTCCGCTCGTCAATTTTTTCACAACCGTCGCAAACCAATTCCTCTTCGCTTTCCGGTTCTTCAAAAAGATGCTCCAGGATATGCTCAAGGGTAATCATTCCGGAAACTCCGCCATATTCGTCAACCACAATGGCAATCTGCAGAAAGTGCTTCTGAAAATCGCGCAGAAGACCGTGAACCGTTTTTTGTTCCGGAATAAAATAAGGCTTCACCAACAGATTCAGAATGCTGTCCTGAGTTCTTCCGCGCCAGACATTGTTGAGCAGATCACGGGCAAATAAAATACCGACAATATCGTCTCTGTCTTCCCGGTAAACGGGCACGCGCTCCTGTCTGGCGTGAGCGATAGACTGAAGCATTTCTTCTACCGGCATATCCAGCGGCAGGCAAAACATATCCACCCGGGGAACCATGATGTCCGTCACTTCCCTGTCGCCCAGTTCAAATATCTTATTAATCAATTCCTTTTGCGATTCATCCACCACGCCTTCCAGGCTTCCCGCATCAACGAGCGTTTTAAATTCATCCTCCATCAGGGCTTCCGATTCCTCGGATTTATCTTCACCGTAACGATTCAGGAAAAGTCCGGATATTTTCTCCAGTGAGGCAACTATCGGATACTCCAGGCGGGAAATCGCCGTCAGCAGCGGAGAAACCAGAGAAGAAATCTGCATCGGGTAGGTAACGCCGAAAGTCTTGGGAATGGCTTCACCGATAAAGAGCAGAACAACGGTTGTAAAAATGATGGAGACCCATTGCCCGCGACTCCCTAAAAGCCCGATGAAATAGGAAGCCGCCAGAATGGAAATGCTGACATTGACGACTTCGTTACTGGTTACTATCGTAATCAGCAGCCGCCGCTGATTGGAAAGCAGCTTGACGACATAATCAAAAAAAGGATAGTTGTCCTGTTCCATCCGGTGCAGATGCAAATCCCGCAGCGAAAGCAGAGCCGCTTCCGCCGAGGAAAAAAAGCCGGAAAGCATAAAGAGAACGATCAGGACAACAATGTCGGCATTCCAACCCAATTATTCGCACTCCTTTAATGTTGTTTATTTGTTTAACAATTTAACAGATTATAGAGAAAAAAGAAACTATGCGCTATTTTTTGATTATTACATTGACAGTAAAATGCATTCTTTCTATACTTCCATAACAAGTAGCCTTTGGGAACTAAATTCGCCGGCAACGGCGGAAAATGTCCGGGGCTTGGTTATCCTTTGAAGTAAAGTTGGCATAAGAATATAATAATTTAACATAAACCTCTGCACATTAAAAAGTCATGTCAGGGAGGATTACCTTATGAAAAAAAAGATATTTTTCAGCATTTTTTTCGTATTGTTCCTGTGTCAATACAGCCACGCGTCGGTTCTTGACGCGCTCAAGGAAACGCTCAATACCACCCCCAAAACAACTTCCGGCAGCAGCGGGAAAGTCGATCTTGGTTTAAAAGAAGCCCTCAATGTCGGCTTCAAAAACACGATCACGTATCTGGGGAAAAAAGACGGATACTTCGGCAATGCCGCCGTCAAGATCCTGCTGCCGGAAAAGATCAGAAAACTGGAACCGGGCCTGCGTGGCATCGGCTATGGACCGCAAATTGATGAATTCACCCTCAGCATGAACAGAGCCGCAGAAAAAGCCGCGCCACTGGCCGCGGATATTTTTTCGCAGGCAATTACGGACATGAGTTTTGACGACGCCAACAAAATTCTGCGCGGCGGCAATACTGCCGCAACCGATTATCTCAAGAAAAAAACATACGACAAACTGCTGGAAAAGTTTCAGCCCGCAGTACGCAAAACAATGAGCGAATATAAAGTTAACCAGAAATACGAAGCTCTCAACGCCAAAGCGCAGAAACTGCCGCTGGTCGGCCAGACTTTGAATCTGGACGTCAATCATTATGTTTCCTCCAAAGCGCTGGATGGACTATTCTTAGTTCTAGCCAAAGAAGAAACCAATATCCGCACCAACCCAAAAGCGAGGGTGACGGATTTATTAAAAGAAGTTTTTAAATAGGAGACCCCCATTTTAAAAAATAATTTTGGAGATTTTAACCATGCCCAATGTACTGCTCATCGGAAACGGCGCGCGTGAACATGCGCTGGCGGAAGCAATTACGCGTTCCGAACAAAAACCTCAGTTATTCTCTTTTATGAAATCCAACAATCCCGGCATCGCCTCCCTTTCG
>JAJFTS010000240.1 GCA_021372815.1 Deltaproteobacteria bacterium
CCTGATGCAGCTTATCCATAACATCAGTTTTTCACCGGACCCGCAGGATTTTTACACCCACCTGCGTATTTCCAAAAATTCCCGTCACTCTAATGAATTTGACAATTTATTAAAAGAAGCCGTGACCATTGCCAGACCAAAAGCTGCTTATATGGTAAGCGAGGTCATTCATTTAAGCGAGGAAGAGCTTTCCATAAACAACATTCGTTTTGCGAGCCGATTGCTTTCCAAAAATCTTTATGGCACGGTCTACCCGTTTGCTGCCACCGCAGGTAAGGAACTTGCAGAATTCGCCGCTTGTATTTCCGGAATTCGGCCGAAGTTCTGGATAGATTATATTCAAAACATGGTTCTCTATTCCGCCGTTTCCGCACTTGAATCCAATCTGCCGCTGGCAAATCTTTCCTGCATGAATCCCGGTTCCCTGCCCGATTGGGGCATCGAACAGCAGCGGAAACTGTTTATGCTTTTAAGCGGCATTCCGTCGGCGCTTGGAATCCATTTAAATCAAGACTGTTTGATTGAACCGCTCAAATCCTTAACCGGAATTTATTTTTACTCGGACAGCCTTTTTTGCAATTGTTCTCTATGTAATAAAAAAAACTGTCCTACCCGCAGAATTGCTTTTCAGCGTCAATCATGGAATTGCAGCAATATTTCTTCATAATCTGCGGGACTTTTAGTATTGCGTGTCTTCTTGGAGGTAACATATGTACGAGCAGTTTGATCCGGATAAACAGGATAATCCGGTGGAATTATTTGAGAACGGTATAACAAAGTTTTCCGGCAGGCCTTGTCTGGAAATAAAAACAAAGCAGGAGAATACGAAGGGGTAACATATCGGTAAGTCGGACAGTGTATGGACTACCTGCGGCTCGGATTAGCCAGTCTTGTGAAACAAATGTTGACATTATCCGTGAATCAATTAATATAATATATTCATAATTTCTTTTTCGATGCTGGGATGTATGATAACTGCTGGGTGTGATGTAGGATCGCTTACTGCCAAGGCAGTAATACTCAAAGACAATAAAATAATTTCCTCATATATTTCCGGGGTGAAATCAACCCCCATCGCCTCAAGTAAGATGGTCATGGATGAAGTTCTCCGCCTCTCCAACCTGGCCCTTTCAGACATCGATTATATTTGCAGTACCGGATACGGCAGATATGATATCCCTTTTTCCCAGATGAATATGAGCGAGATTTCATGCCATGGTATCGGCGCGTTCTGGGTGGATAACAGTATTCGCTCAATCATTGATATCGGCGGACAGGATTGCAAGGTGGTTTTGGTTGATGAAAAAGGAATGATAAAAAATTTTATTATGAACGAAAAATGTGCCGCAGGTACCGGCCGATGTCTTGAAATACTGGCAAAAAATATTGGAACGGAAATCGGCCGGCTGGGCGATGTTTCATTAAAGGCAAGGAAAAAACATGTTGTCATTACCAATAAATGCAGTATTTTCATGGAACTTGAGGTCATGGACCTTCTTTATCGGGATGTCAAAATACCTGAAATTGCCTACGGTATTAATGCCGCCGTTGCAAAACGGGTGGCAGCCATGGCGCAAACCCTGAAAATAGAAAGTAATGTCTGCATAACCGGCGGTGTTTCTAAAAATAAGGGTGTGGTAGCGGTTCTGGAAACTCTCCTTAAGAAAAAATTTAAACCGCTGCCGGTGGACGCACAGCTTATGGGCGCAATTGGTGCCGCTGTTTTTGCAGCAAAAGAATGTGCATCCAGATCAAAAGCGGCTTAAAGGGGGTAGGGTGATTACCTTAGGTTACGATATCGGAACAAGATTTGTAAAAGCTTGTATCGTTAAAGATACCGAAATTATCGGAAGTTCATGTATTGAAATAGGAGATAACTTTAAAAATATTTTGAAAGCCGTGAAATCACGGGCCATGAAAAAAGCTGGAATACATTGTTTCAGTATTAAGAAAGTTGTCTCTACGGGATTCGGCACCAGTCTTGTCAAGGAAAGACATCGTAAACTGGGAGTGGCGTCCTGCCTTGCCTGTGCTGCTTATCACTTGGACAAAGATGTCCGTACGATCGTTGATATCGGCGGACTTTTTATTAATGTCATTAATGTCGATGAGCGCGGCAGCGTTTTAAATTTTGCGGAAGTGGAAAAGTGTGCGGCCGGAAGCGGGAAATTTCTCGAAACCATTTCTCATGCCATAGAAATACCGCTTGTCGCCATATCCGACATAGCATTAAAATCCCAAAATGCTTACGCAATGACTTCCGGATGTGCCGTTTTTGCCGAAAGCGAGGTTATTTCCCAGGTCAACACGGGCGCTCAAAAAGAGGATATCCTCGCCGGGCTGGTAAGTTCAATCGTCTCAAAAACCGCTGCGATGATCGTTAAATCCGGTGCAAAAGGAAAAATTGTCATAACCGGCGGGGTGACGAAATTTGCCGTTTTTAAAATTTTTCTGGAAAAAGAATTAAACAAAGAAGTATTCAATCTGGCATTAGATCCGCAACTGGCAGCAGCCTACGGCGCCGCTTTGATTCCGGCGGTGAATCCGCATCTGCTAAAAGATTAGGGGCAGTAAATCGTCATGCCTGATACCGCCGATCTGCAGCAAAAAGATTATTACGAGCTCATCAGAGTGGTTCATGAAATAGCTGAGGAAAATAAATTTACCGTTTACCATTTGGGTGATACAAAAATATGCAGTGACCTGGGATTCGGCAGTTTTAACAAGGGCAATACCTGTATTGTCCTGGAAGAAGATACCGCAGTTGAATTGGGCTCTCCGCAGAAGGAGTCCGTCAGCATAACGATGTGGACTTCTCATCGGGGAATCCTCTCCAATAGATTATGGACATGCGGCAGTGATTTTGACAGGCTGATTGACAAATCCGTTTCTTATATACAGATCATCATGCTGGGATTCGAAGACGGTTCGCGGGCTGTCGAATCGGATATCGGAAGAATCAAGAACCTGACAAATAAATTGCCCGGTTTCATGACCAGAAACATGCCGGGGAAAACCTGGATTCGAATTGATAAAAAGCGCATGCAGGAAGGATTTTCATTATATGCTTTGGGCCAGTGTTTGCACAAAGCATATCTTGATGCAATTCCGGATATTAAAAGTATGGAAATAATTTTGATTACGGATAATGATGAATTTATTAAAACATTAAAACCGATATCCGAAATCGCTAAAATTATCTCCGGTGACAACACAAAGTTCAAGTGGGTCTCGGACGGTGTTGTTACCTGTGATGAATTAAATTGCGACAGCTGTGATGAAAAAGCCACATGCGATTCTATCAGAGAGATGCTGAAAAAACGGAAGATTATTTAATATCAATACAGACTCGGCGAGGGTGTTATGGTTGAGACAAAAATTATCGCATATATCGGCAAAGGCGGTACGGGGAAGACAATCCTGTCTGCCTTGACCGGTAAAATTGCCATCGAAAAACAAAAAAAAGTATTATTTATTGATGCAGATCCGGCCATGGGGCTGGCCACGGCCCTGGGTGTTGAAGGATATAAAACCATAGGAACGGCACGGGAAGAAATAATCAAAAGCGCCAAAAAGGGAATCTCTCAAAAAAACGATGACATCCGTGAAATTACTGACTACGTCCTTCTGGAGTCCCTTTACGAATCCGCCGAATTCTGCATGTTTGTCATGGGGCACACCAACACCATCGGGTGTTATTGTCCGGTGAACAGTCTTTTAAGGAATACGATTAAGTCGGTTGCCGGCCGGTTCGATCTGGTCATCATCGATGCTGAGGCGGGTATTGAGCAAATTAATCGTCAGGTTGTCGAGAGTGTACATTATCCGATTTTAGTTACGGATAATTCATTGCGGGGAGCGAAAACAACGGTCTTGGCGAATGAAACCATAAACAGCAGTCCTTCCATGAAACCATTGAAAACCGGAGTTATTTTCAATAGAGTGGAAAAATCGAATGAAGATTTACAAAAGTATATCGAAGACAAGGGAATACCCTGCTACGGCAGCATACCGGCGGATCTTAATATCAGCATGATTGATGCCGATGGATTGTCCCCGTTAAATATTGACAAAACAACAGTTGCCGTTGAAAAGTTAAGAACCATATTGGAAATGAATGATATTTTATAAATACCTATGTATCGGGGAGCCTTTATGAAAAACTCTGAGTTCGAATTAATGAGGAAAGCAATAAGAACGAATAAACTTGTAAGCAAATTGCTGAAGTTTCCCGGGCTGACCGAATTTCTGTTGCGGTACATTCTGGGTCCTCGAGTCATAGAGGAAGAAACAGAGCAAAATAAAGATATCCGGTTCGGGTTGTCGAGACTGGGAAGCGGATTGGCAACGGCCGAGGAGCTGACGGCCATGCGGTGGTTCATTATCGCAACGTATGAAATGATGGAAAACTTATTGAAGGCTCATCAAAACGGAGAACCGATCGTCTGCTATGACTGGAGCGTGCCTTCCGAGATTATCCGGGCTTTTCATGTGGAAACGACTTCTCCCGTCCATTTCAACAGACTTAGTTTTAACAGGAATACCGATTATGCCGTCGATATGATCGATAAAGCCGAGTTCGAAGGCATGGATTATGACATGTGTAATCTGAACAGGGTGGCCCTCGGAGCTATCCTTAACAAACAGATGCCGCCCCCGACATTATACGTATCGGCGTCGCATCCGTGTGATTCTTCGAGAACCAGCAATCAAATACTGCATTACCTTTCGGACGTGGAACACTATGTGCTCGAAGCTCCCTATGACCGGGATCGGGAAGATCTGGATTTTTACGCCAAAAATCTTTGGGACATGATTGCTTTTCTGGAGAAACATTATCAAAGATCAATCGACTGGGATAAATTAAAAAAATCCGTGGACAACATCAATACCTTCAACAGATATTTACGTGAGGTAACTGTTTTGCACAGAGCAATACCGTCGCCGAATCTGGCCTTATTCCTCCAGAATACATTTTCCCTGCATATGTCGATACCGGAAAGCGATTACGCCATTAACATGGCCAGACAGCTTCTGGAAATAGCGAAGAAGCGGGTTGCCAACCCGTCTGAAAAACTGAAAAATACGGAGAAAGTAAGAGTCATATGCTGGGATCCGGTGCCGCCGGCCTATGATTATTATAAATGGATAGAAAAACATTTCGGGGCGATCGTGGTCATTGACTATGAGGGATCAAACTTCATTCCCGATATCGATACGTCTTCCCGGGAATCCATGATCAGGGGACTCGGGGAGTACCGGCTGATGACCGGAATGATCCGGCAGACCCATGGCGATGCGCGTTTTATTACCGAGGAACTGTCCCAGTATATTGAAGAATATTCTGCCGACTGCGTGATCATGAGCAACACAACCGGTTGCAAAGGAAATATGGCCGCTAAGAAACTTGTCATAGATGTCTGCAACAAACACGGTGTTCCCGCGTTGTTTCTGGATATGGATATTTATGACAAGAGGATCAATTCAGAGGCTGAAACAAAAAATAAAATCAGAGATTTTTTCATCAGTAACGGCTGGGGGCGATAACCATGTTGAAAGAGATTCGTGAAATAGCAAAAAAAACGGCCAACCAGTACCTGCTGGAAGCCAAAAAAAATAATAAAAAAATAATGGGATATTTCTGCTGCTATGTTCCCGAGGAATTGATCCATGCCGCGGGATTTATTCCCTATCGGATGCGGGCGGTCGAAAATCAGGGCACGGCAAAGTCCGACGCCTATTTTTCGCCGTCAAACTGCAGCTTTGTCAGACAATGCTTTAATAAAGCGCTGGACGACGAATACCCGTTTTTAGACGGCGTTATTTTTATGAACAGTTGTGACCACTTAAGAAGAATGTATGATAACTGGAAGCATTCCAACAAAGATCCTAAATTTCTTTATATGCTGCCCGTGCCTCATAAAAGCGATGAAATCTGCATTGAGGAATTCACCCGGGAACTGAACAGTCTGAAAACAGACATGGAAAAATTCTTCGGTCTGCAAATAACAGCACAAGCCCTGAAAAATTCCATACAGCTGTACAACAAACAAAGAAATTTATTAATGAGCATTTATAATTTAAGAAAAAGTGACCATGTGCCCCTGAAGGGCAGTGAGTTTACCGATATCATGCTCGCCGTTACGTCGCTTCCGGTAGAAGTGTCTATTGAGATGCTTGAAAAAATTCTTATAGAGATCAAAGATCGAAAAGTCGGCAGGGAGTCTGATGTCAGGATTTATCTGGGGTCGGGATATCATGAAGAGCAGGCCCTTCTTGACTTGATGGAAGAGAGCGGGGGAATTATCGTAGGCGATAATTCCTGTCTCGGCATCATGCAATTTGACCTGAATGCGGATGAAAACGCGAAAGATCCGATTCGGTCAATTGCCGGGCGCTACCTGAAACGTATTTCCTGTCCCAGAATGGTTGACGACTTCAGACGTCGTCTGGATTTTATGCATGCCGCCATTAAAGAATTTAAGGTTGATGCGGTCATTTTAGATAAACTGGAGTTCTGCACATTATGGTCGGGAACGATGTATTTATACAAAAAGGAATTGGAGAAAATAAATATTCCGCTGCTGAAATTAAGCAGAGAGTTATATGGCGGTGCGACCGGGCAATTAAAGACAAGGGTGCAGGCGCTTATTGAAGGCGTTAAAAACCAGAAAACAAGAATATAAATCTGTAAATCATCCGTGTCAGCATGCCTTATGCCGGCGGGTGTTTTTTCTTAAAAAAATCGTGGATTGAGC
>JAJFTS010000259.1 GCA_021372815.1 Deltaproteobacteria bacterium
TCTGATCGATAAATTCGGTATTGAGGCGTCCCGTCTGTCTGCCATAGGTCATGGGCCCAACAAACCCATAGCCAGCAATGATACGGCTGAAGGAAGGAAGCAAAACCGAAGAGTCGAAGCCGTGATTGAAACGGTTCAAACGAAAATCGTAGAGTAATTTTTCAGAATAATTCAGAGACGAAGGCCGTGCAACCCTCAGGTTGCGCGGCCTTTTTATTACCGGATTAAATTGATCTTTGGCTCTTGATGAAACAATTGATCATATGAGGGTATTCAGCTTATCGAATCCCGCATAGGCAAAATAACAGGCGAACAAAACCAGAAAAACGGCGCATACGGCTATCAATCCGCGATAAAGACGATCGTTCAGAAAACTCCTGCCCCGGGCGACAGCGGCTGAAATCATGGAGTACCAGATCAAATCGGCCAGAATATGTCCGGTGAAGAAAAAAGCCACTCCCCATAAACCGAATCGCCATGAATAGAGAATATAACCAAGACCGATGGTTGCCCACCAGATGATCCAGTAGGGATTGGCCACGCTCATCAGTATTCCGCTAACAATCGGATGATTTTCACTTTTTTTGTTTTCTTCCCACGACAGGCTTAACGTAGGTAATGAACGGAACATGTTGAAGGCCATCCACAGCAGGATGAACGCTCCGGTAATGGCTGTTGCAACGAATATAACGGGCATCTGAAAAAACGGCGCCAGTCCCAAAAGCAGGGCGACGACGAGTGCCAATTCCAGGATAGCGTGACCCGCGATGAGCAGGGGACCGGCAGCAAAGCCGCGCCGCGAACTTTCACTGATGGTGACGGTCAACAGCGGCCCCGGCATCAGCGCCCCGGACAGGGCGATGACAAAAGACGAAACAAAAATGGTTAAAAGCGTAGTCAGCACGGTAAATGAAAATGATTATTTTTTACTCATCGCCGCGGCAATCTGTTTTGCTCTGGTAAATTCCTGAGTATCCGTAATCGATTTTTTTACGGGTGTTTGTGCGGCCAGCTCATTCATCTGTTTTACCCTTTCTTCGCTGGGAGGATGCGTGCTCATGGCGTCGGAAAGATTTTTAACGAGGGTACTTCCGCTTTTGTTCGCCTTTTTTTCGATTTCCAGAAGCTTTTCGTAAAATTTCCCCACCTGATCCTTATCGTAGCCGGCCGCCACGGCATACTTGAAACCGATGCGGTCGGCTTCCATTTCGTCTTCCCGTGAATTGACCAGAAAAGTGTATTTCTGCGCCAGAAGTCCGCCGCCCGCTCCGACAGCACCTCCGATTAAAGCCGCCTTGGCTTTGCAGGCGGAATCACCGTCACTGCAAAGAACGGTTCCCAGTCCGTATCCGACAATCGCGCCGACCGCCGCCCCGCCGGCCGCATACATCCATGTTTTATTTTGGGCTTTTTCCATTGCGTACATTCTCTCGGCGGTATGACGGGCGACGACGTGACCGATTTCGTGCGAGACTACGCCGGCCAGTTCCGCTTCATTGGAAGCCATGGCAATCAGAGGAGCGGTCACGAATATTGTTCCCGCGGGCAGGGCAAAAGCGTTGACGTCGGCGACGTCAACCACTGTGAATGTGTAATGATACGGATTACCTTCCAGTTTGTTGGCTTTGACGATTTTTATGCCCAGATCGGAAATATATTTTTGAAGTTCCTGATTTTTGGCCGAAGGATAATCTTTGAGCATTTTGGGCAAAGCTTCTTTGGTCAGGCGTTGTTCATCCTGAACGGTCAGGTTGGTTTCCTGGCCGACGTTGGAGCCCTCGCGATAGCGCGAAGCGTTGGTCGG
>JAJFTS010000296.1 GCA_021372815.1 Deltaproteobacteria bacterium
GTTCAATTAAGGCAGTGATGTCTTCTTCATTTAAATCGGCTAAAACTATAGCCACAACTTCGTATCTTTGCAAAATTTTCTCCTTTCGGCTCTAAAGCCCGCAATGGACGGGCAAGGAGTCCTAAAATTTAGTAGGCGTGGAATCTATATCAAACTTGGTCAGAAATCAAGAATTTTTATTGTGAGACTCAAATTTCAAAAACGACGTGCCTTGAAATTTGTAAGTCGAACAATCCCGCACAGCGGAGGGTAATGAGACCCAAGTTTCAGAAACGTAGTGAGACTCGCTGAACGGTAGTGAAGCGTCAGTCGAACTATCCCGCAAAGCGGGAGAGTGCATAACCTGAAGGTCATCTGCGACTGAAACTTGCAGGCCGAATTATCCTGCATAAGCATGGATATAATACTCCGCAGCTTGCTGCGGAATTGTTTCCAAGGCTTACTTTGGGGTCCATACCCGTGATTTTACTCAAATCGGAAAACCGGCAGCGTCTTAAGTTGATTATTATTTATTTCGCAAAAATCAAAAAATGGCTGAACTCGGGCTTAAGATGTGGTAGAAATATCAGAACAAATCAATTCTCAAAAAGAACCGGAAAAGAATAATGCAGACAAGGGAAGATAAAGAAAATGGGCGAAGCTTTCCGCTCACAGGAATAAAAATACTGGATTTATCGACTCAGGTGCCGGGACCGTATTGTTCGATGCTGCTGGCCGATTTAGGCGCCGAAGTTATCAAGATCGAAAATACTGAAGGAGGCGACCAGACCCGTCTGCTGCCTCATCTTTTCGACGGGGTTAACCGGAACAAAAAGAGTATCGCCCTGAACCTCAAATCGTCGCAAGGGAAAGAAGTATTTTACAAAATGGCAGAAAAGGCGGATGTGATAATCGAAGGCTTCCGCCCCGGGGTATGCAAAAAGCTCGGTATTGATTACGACACAATTAAAAAGATCACTCCCGGAATAATATATTGTTCTATAACCGGATACGGACAGGAAGGTCCTTACAGGGACAGGCCGGGACATGATATCAACTATCTCGGTTATTCCGGACTATTGAGCCTGGAAGGTGACTTGAATAATTATTCTAAAATGCCGGGGATTCCGATTGCCGATCTTGCCGGAAGTATGTTTGCCGCTGTCTCGATACTCACCGCTCTGATATACAGAACAAAAACCGGCAATGGACAATATATTGATGTATCCTTGACCGCAGCAGTGTTTTCACTGATCAGCGCATCCCTGACTGCCGGCTTTCAGGGACAGGGAGAAGATGAATCGCTCTACATACCTCATTACGGCCTTTTCAAAACCAGCGATGGAAAGTTCATAACTTTGGGTATAGTGCATGAAGAACATTTCTGGAAAAATCTCTGTTCCGTTATTGATATGGGCGACATGTCGAAAATGGATTTATTCAACAGAATAGTGAAAAGAGAGGAGATCATCGCACGTCTCAATAATTCTTTTATTACAAAAAATCACAATGAGTGGATAAAAATACTCAATGATGCCGGCGTTCCCTGCGGCCCTGTTTATGCCATCGACGAAAGTTATTCCGATCCTCAAAATGTCCATCGCAATTCTGTTTTTGAAATGAATCATCCTGCCGGGGGAAAGTTAAAACTCAGGGCGTTTCCCGTTTCTTTTTCCGAATCAACAACCAAAAGAAATATACCTCCTCCCGCACTCGGCATGCACACCCGGGAAATACTTCTCAGCCTCGGTTACGGAGATGAAGAGATATCGGGATTGACCAAAGAAAAGATTGTCAAATAATTTGTAAAAAATAGCACTTCAATAAATTATTTCACAATATATCGGCATGCATAAAGAGATCATTATTGATTTGAATGAGTTGGATAAATATTTAAGGAAAATTGATTCGGTTTTCCCCTGCGGGAATATTATTAACCGGAACATCAATAGTAAAAATGTGATAAGTTATTACCGCGACAGCAGTGCTGTTTATAAGTACGTACATTCTTATAAAGGCGCTGTTCATATGGCAATAAATTACGATGGTATATTTAACAAGAAAGGCTTTTTTACCCAATTAAATGAAATAACCGAATTCATAAATGAATCAAAAACGGAAAAGGTATTGGAATTAGGGTGCGGCAAAGGATTCAATTCCATATTTTTGGCAAGGAAGTTGCCTGCAATCGAATTTTCAGGAATCGACATTACCGATCAACATCTGACGGTTGCGAAGAAAAAATCGCATCCTATTGAAAATATAAAGTTTGCTTACGGAGATTTTCATAAATTGGATTTTGAAGATTCTTCTTTTGATTTTATTTTTGAGCTGGAATCGATCTGTCATGCCAATGATTCAAGTCAGGTGTTGTCCGAAGTTTATAGAGTTCTCAAAAGCGGGGGCCAATTTGTCCTCTATGACGGATTCAGGCAGGTTGGTTTTGAAAGCCTGCATGATAATTTAATTCAGGCGGCAATCCTTACAGAAAAGTCTTTGGCTGTTAACAGGGTTAACGAAATTGATGACTGGCTGAAAATTGCCTCTAAAACGGGATTTAAGTTAAAAGTCAAAGCAGATTTGTCTCAAAATATTATGCCCAATCTTTGCAGGCTGCAAATTCTGGCAAGGAGATATTTTGAAAATCCGTTACTGGCAAAAATATTTCTTAAATTGTTTTCTCAAAATGCGATGATGAACTGTATCTCGGCTCTATTGATGCCTTTTACCGTATATAATAAAGCTCATGGTTATTATAAAATAATACTCGAAAAATAAAAAGGCATACATCCTGTTTCCTGATTCCGTCATTTATGATATGTTAAAAAAACAGTGATTAAAACTTTCTTCAATTTCCATTACAGGAGCTGAATTATGCAAGTGAATCTTACCGATCAGGAAGTTGTCAAGTTTGCTTATATCACCAAAGAAATAATCGAATATGCCTGGGGAACAAAATTATCCAATGCTCAGGCAAATTGTTATGAAGAGTGTTTTTATACAATTAAAGATCTTCTGGAAGAAGTGGATAAGGAATACCTGAGGAAACATCGGGAACTTCGCAAATATTTTCTTACGGGCAAAAGATTGAGCAATGAAGATAATATTTTGAAATGGGAAAAGAAATGGGGAATCGAAAAAGCCTATTCAAAAAACAACATCAAAAAATAATATGGATAAAAAAGGTGCTGCTCCGATGAAACTGCTCATTCGCGGAGGAAGCATTCCCGCCGGTCATGGCGTAAATAAAAGTTATGTGGATATTATCACTCAGTCGCTTTCTCTCAAAGGGATTGAAGTGATTAACCGGTCAAGATACCGGGAAACGTCTTTTGACGGCATTGGCACATTCAACGAAGACATTGATTTCTTCAAGCCGGATATTCTTCTCATTCACTTCGGAATTGATGACGCATTTCAGTGCGTTTACCGTTCTGAATTTCAGGAAAATCTTGTGCAAATGGTCCGGCTGGCACGAAATCGTTTCAATCCGTTCATATTTCTGGCCACGTCCCACTCCTTCAATAATCCCAATGATATGGATGCTGTTTATATTTTTTACAGGTCTTTGAGAATTGTGTCCTCCGATTTGTGCTGTGAAATGATTCCGGTGCACAGTTACTGGGCGGGTTATCTGCAAGAGCACCATCTAGGCACTGAAGATTTGGTTCTGGCAGATTCACGTTATCCCAATGAAAAAGGGCATGAGGTTATTGCAAAAGCAGTGATGATCTCTTTGAACAATACGGTTGACAACCGTTGATTATGTAAAAATAAGTTCGAACAACTGAAAATGCGTAAAACGAAGATTTAAATTTCATTCTTTCAAAAAATGTATTATTAAAAGTCACTAATTTATCATTTAAGGAAAGTCTCCATGGATGAACAAATATGGCAGAATGCCGCGCAGGCTTCTATCAACGCAGGTGTCATCCCGATGCCCGTTACCGGCACATTGCTTGAATTACTGCAAACTATCATGGATGAAAAAGAAGCGCAATTCGTTCCGGTATTTACCAAGCCGATGAACATGAGGGAAATCAGGGAGAAATCCAACCTCGATGAGAAAGCATTGGATAAAATGCTGGAAGGCCTCATGTTCAAAGGTATGGTTACAGGCATTCCCAGTAAAAACACCGGCACGGTTGTCTACAGACTGATGCCGCCGATCCCCGGACTTTTCGAATTCACGCTGATGAGAGGAGAAACAAGCGAAAGAGAAAAGAAACTGGCCGGATTGTTCGACCGGCTTTTTCATGAGATATCGGATCTGGTTCAGAGCGCTTATGATCCGGTTATTGATTTGCTCAAAACAGTTCCTCCGATAACCAGAGTCGTTCCAGTAGAACAGGAAGTCAAACAGGAGCATGAAGATATTCTGCCTTATGAAGACGTGAAAAAGATCATCGACAGATTCGACAAAATCGCCATATCCATCTGCTACTGCCGCCATGAAAAGGACCTTCTGGGCAAACCCTGCCACGTCACTGAAGAAAGAGAAAATTGTTTTCTTTTCGGCCAGACTGCCGAGTTTGTCATTAAATACAGATTCGGCAGGCAGATCTCCAAAGAGGAAGCATTAAAGATCGCTGATAAGGCGAGGGAAGACGGACTGGTGCACAAGGCGTTTCATGTAAAGCAGGATATTAACAATGAAGAATACGCGATCTGCAACTGCTGTAAGTGCTGCTGCGGCACATTTCAGATTTATTACATGGGCGGTTCTCCCATGCAATCCTATTCGTCGCACATAGCCGGAATCGAATCTTCCGATTGCACAGGCTGTGGTGTCTGCGAAGAGGCTTGCCCGATGGAGGCGATAAGTCTTGTTGACGATGTTGCGAAGCTTAATGAAAAGAAATGCATCGGTTGTGGAGTCTGCGCCCATCAATGTCCGGCATCCGCAATCAAGCTAGAGAGAACCGGCATCAGAAATGTTTTTGTTCCACCGGCGAGAAGATCGGCATGAGAACATTTATCTGTGGCAACCGGTGCAGCCTGATTACCATAAAAAATATAAGTCATAGAATTAATTCAACTCATATCCTGACATAGCAAATATTATTTTCTGAAGATTATATTTTTATTTAGGTATATCATTTATATTTAACATTATTAGGAGATTGTTTATTTGAAAAAGGTACCGGTAGCTTTTATTTGCGACAGTCATTACATCATAGCAACAGTTGTGGCGGTTACTTCTTTAATTTGTAATATGAATAAGGATACATATTATGATATTTATATAGTAGCGGTTGAATTGTCGAAAAGAGAAATGGATCAGTTCTATGAGTTCAGAGGAAGCAACACGGATGTTCATATAATTAAAGCATCTCTGGAAAAATTTGAAGGCTTACAGAAACATGGATACATTACTTCTGCGGCTTATCTGAAATTTTATTTACCGGATTTAATTCCCCGTCAGAAAAAGGTGCTGTATTTGGATGGTGATGTTATAATTCAAAAGGATTTAAGCGGTCTGTTTGAAATAGACATCAAAGATTATTATGCGGGAGCGGTAAAAGATGTGCCGCTGATCGATAATCATCTGAATATTAAAAATTATTTTAATTCAGGAGTAATGTTGTTAAATCTTGACTTGATGAGAAAAAATAATACACCCGCGGCATTACTCAATATTGAAAAGTCTTCAAATAAACTGCAGAATATGGATCAAGATTCTTTCAATATCATTTTTGATAAAAAAGTTAAATTATTACCGGTAATATATAATTGTTTTTATGAATTTTATTTGCAACAGAAGGGGAAATATACTCTTGAGTATATAAACGAATGTTTTGAAACAAATTATTCATCTTTCAATCATATAAAAAAAGATTCATGTATTATTCATATGGTTGGAAACTATAAGCCTTGGATTTATTTTGATACCGTTTTAGCCCAAGAATGGGATAAGTATTTTAAGAAGTCACCGCTTAAAAATTGTAAATTAAAACGAAAATCCATGAAACTAAGAGAGTTTATCCTTTTACATAAGTTTACGTACCTGTCATACTTTTTTTTCAAATACTGGTGTGATAAGGGTTTTAAATTCGCTATATATAAAATGCAAAATATATTGTTCAATAATAGGTTGAATACCCAAGGATAGATACTTATTTTTATTTTGACGTTGCCTTTCAACCATAATCATCAATTCTGACAGATGTTCATCACGAAACTAAATAGGTGAATTAAACAAGTCTTCCATTCGTTAACAAACCGATATTAATTCTTATTGCAACTTGCCGGATGTTTTGTTACTTATGGCCGCAAAACTATTGAAATCTGATTGTTTTCAACTTTAGGAGAAAAAAGTTGTCCAAACGTATCGTCGTATTATCCGAAGAAATAGCGAATAAAATTGCCGCCGGAGAAGTGGTGGAGAGGCCGGCTTCCATTGTTAAGGAACTGGCGGAAAATTCCATTGACGCCGGAGCTACCGATATCAGGGTGGAGTTGGAGAAGGGCGGTTGTCAGTCCATCAAAGTGATTGATAACGGATTGGGAATAGAACAAGAAGACGTGCCGCTGGTATTTGAAAGACATGCCACCAGCAAGATTCATAAATTTGACGATATTTTTAATGTTGTTTCGTTCGGCTTTCGCGGTGAGGCCATGCCCAGTATCGCATCCATCGCGCGGGTGGAATTGTTGACCAGACGCAAAAAAGATGTGTCGGGAACAAAAGCCGTTCTGGAGGCGGGTAAAATAAAAGAAGTAATGCCTGCGGGATGTCCCGAAGGCACGCAAATATCGGTAACAAAAATATTCGACAATGTTCCTGCCCGTAGAAAATTTTTAAAAATGGAAGCTACGGAACAGAGTGTGTGTCTTGATGTAATCACCCGTCTGGCTCTGGCTCATCCGGAGATCCGTTTCAGGGTATCGGCTAACGGCAAGGAAGTTTTTACCGCGCCGGAAGTGAGCGATGTTTCCAAACGGATTTCAATGGTCATGGGTGATGATTTTTCTGTTCATTGCGTTTCAGCGAATGAACAGAAAGACAATATGCGTCTGACGGGATTTATTTCCAGGCCAGAATACACCAGGTCCAATTCCAAAAGCATTTATTTATTCGTCAATAAAAGGTTTATTCGCGACAACAGCGTGACTCATGCCGTTTTATCGGCTTACCGTCAGATTATTGAACCTCGGCGTTACCCCGCGTCAGTGTTGTTTCTGGATATGCCGCCGGAAGATGTGGATGTCAATGTTCATCCGGCCAAAATGGAAGTTCGCTTCAAAAACGCCCACGGTGTTTATGAACTGGTGTCCCGCGCAATTTCGCAGAATCTGGCGGAAGTGGAAACATCGAAGGGCAATTTTATTTATCGTCTGGCGCCCAAAGAAAAAAAGGATTTTTCATTTACAAGACCTTCCCTTCGCGAAAATTCTCCGGCAGTACCATTCGGCATGTTTTCCCGGCAAAAATTGCAGCAGGCAATCAACGATGATTTATTGATACGTCCGCTGACCGAAAAATCTCCGAAAGTATTTGAACACGAAGGTTCTCGGATAAAGGAATCGATATCGTTTACCGGGATGCGCTATGTGGGGCAATATGCCAACACCTATCTTGTTTTCGAAGGCGACGGTGCTCTTGTCCTGCTCGATCAGCACGCCGCGCATGAACGGATAATTCTGGAGAAGTTAAAAAAAACATCCGGAGAAAAGGTTGTCAGCCAGTCGTTGCTGATACCGGAAATTGTCAACCTGACGCCTGGGCAAGTTACATTGTTCTCCGATTATTTCGATTTCCTGCAGGAGATCGGTCTGGAAATTGAAATATTCGGACGCGATGCAATTGCGGTCAAAGCAGTTCCGGCAACTCTAAAACAGGTAAAAATCAGCGAGATGATTTCCGATATTGCCGATCAACTCGGCGATCAGAATCAAATGCCGTCTTTGCAGGAAAAAAGAGAAAAGATTCTGGCGACGCTTGCCTGCCGCGCTGCGATCAAGGCCAACAGGGTTCTCTCCCATGAGGAAGTGGCCGCTTTGTGCCGTGAACTGGAGGCAACACCTTATAATCTTACCTGTCCGCACGGACGTCCCATTACCATTAACTTTTCTTTAAACGAAATCGAAAGAATGTTTAAAAGAAAGTGAAAAACCAATGGAAAAGCTGCCACTGGTCATAATCAATTCGTCAACCGCTACGGGCAAATCGGATTTAGCAGTTAATCTGGCACTGGAATGCGGCGGTGAAATCATCAGCGCTGATTCCATGCAGGTTTACCGCTATCTGGATATCGGCACGGCCAAACCGACTATAGAAGAGCGCAGGGGAATTAAACATCACTTGATTGATGTTGTTGCTCCCGATGAGGAATTTAACGCAGCTTTATTTGCCGAATCGGCTCGAAAGATAATTTCTGAATTAGTCGGGAAGGGAACGCCTGTATTTGTCGTCGGAGGAACAGGGCTTTACATCAGAGCGTTATTACGCGGAATTATCGATACGCCGGACGTTGATGAAAATATCCGGAATCATTACCGCCATCTGCGGGATATCCATGGAAAAAGATATCTTTATGATTTGTTGCTGCAGAGAGATACCGCTGCCGCCGCGCAAATTAATCCCAACGATTCGGTCCGGGTTATCCGGGCGCTGGAAGTTCTTGAACAAACCGGCGAGTCGATTACGGTTAAACAAAAAAAACATTCATTTAAGGATAGCCCTTACAGAACTTATAAAATCGGCATTCAAATTGAGCGCAAAGAGCTGAAACAGCGAATTGAAACACGGACCGATAAAATGATTTCCGCCGGCCTGCTGGATGAAGTTAAGAACGTCTTGGCTATGGGATACAACGAGAATCTGAAGCCGCTGCAATCGCTGGGCTATAAACAAGTGATAGGATTTTTGAACACAAAGTACGATTGGCAAAGCTGTGTTGATTTAATTAAACGAGACACCTGGCAATACGCACGGCGTCAAATGACCTGGTTTTCCGCCGATAAGGAGATCAATTGGTTCGGTCCGGATTTACTTGATGAAATTAGAAATAATGTGAATAATTTTTGGGAAGATAGTGCTTTTATTAAATAACACAGAGCATGCAATATTACTTGACTTAAACCGGTTCTAAAGATAATGATATCAGCGGTTTTGGGGAAGAAATAATTATTATGAAACATGAAAGAATCAGACGATTAGTTTTTCCATTTATACTTTGCGCTGCCGTATTATCTCTTATTTCCTGCGGGCAGAAGTCAAGGGTAGCGGTAAGCCAGCTGGATACTCCCGGACATCATACCTTCACCGGATTGAAACTGCTTGAACTGGAAAAATATCCCGATGCTCAACGGGAATTCAAAATGGCGATTCAGCTTAACAACTCTTATTCCAAAGCTTATACCGGCTTAGCGCTGGTTAATATTTTCAATGGCAAATTAGATGCCGCGGCGGAGAATCTGACGCTTGCTTCCAAATATGCCACCTCCGATGAAGAAAAACTTTTCGCTGATGTCAACAGAATCCGCTATTACAGCATCAGCAAATCAGACGCTAAATGGCTGGAACTGGCCAGAAAACAATTTGATGAGGCTGTTGCCATTGATTCCGGACACTCTCCTGCATATTATTTTATGGGAATGGCCTACAAAGATGCTCTGGAATTTAATCAGGCCGGACAGATGTTTGCCAGGGTAATTCAACTAAAAACCGATCATATTGCCGATGCCGAGGCACAGTTAAAGTTTCTGCAAAGTGTTGAACAGGCAAAGCCCACCACTGAAACCGGCAAAAAAATAGCGCTGGTGGAAAAAATTACCAGGGCGGATGCGGCGGCTTTGTTTATGGAAGAATTAAAAATCAGAAAGCTATACAATAAAGAAGAGCCTAACAATCCCGCACCTCCGGCAAAAGCTATTGAGGCGGGGGCAGAAGAGTTAAAAGAAACGCAGAAAGCTGCGCCGGAAGTAAAAGAAACTGAGAAAGCTTCTATGGAGCCACCTCCGGTGGTTATAGCTGCTCCTGCGCCTGTCAAATTGATGGCGAATGATATAGCCGATCATCCCTTGAAAAAGTATATAGAAGGAATACTGGAAGCGGGGGTCCGCGGTCTGGAAAACGATCCCAAAGGCAATTTTAAACCGGATGAAGTTCTTTCCCGCGGTGAATACGCCATTATGCTGGAAGATATATTGATAAAACTGACAGGTGAGAAGGATTTAGCCGCCAGATATGTTAATTCAAAATCGTTATTTCCCGATGTGCCCGCTGATATGCCTTACTTTAACGCCATTATCTCCGTCACCTCAAGGGATATCATGACTGCGAAAAATACAAAAACAGGAGAATTTGCTCCGCTGAAACCATTGTCCGGAGTGGAAGCTCTTTTGACGATTAGTAAGTTAAAGGAGAAGATTAATATTAATTAAGCAACATGTTGAAATATAAAATTAATATAAATAGGGCGCAAGCCCTTTTTTAATGAAATAACAATATTTAAAGATAAAAACGGGAGAGTAAACATCAAATGGCAAAACGAGAGTTGGGCAAGGCGTTTGAACCCGCTGCTGCCGAAAAAAGATTATACGAATACTGGTTAAAAAATAATTATTTTCACGCACAGGATGAAAGTGAAGCTCCGGCTTTTTCCATAGTCATTCCGCCGCCGAATGTTACGGGCATGCTGCACATGGGGCATGCATTGAATAACACGTTGCAGGATATTATCATTCGCTTTAAAAGAATGCAGGGATATAACACTCTCTGGATGCCCGGTATGGATCACGCTGGAATTGCCACGCAAAATGTTGTCGAACAGCAATTGATCAAGGAGGGCACATCGCGCCATGAACTGGGACGGGAAAAATTCATTGCCCGCGTCTGGGAATGGAAGGAAAAATACGGCGGAGTTATTATCAATCAGTTAAAACGCCTGGGCTGTTCCTGTGATTGGGAAAGACAGCGCTTTACGATGGATAAAGGATTATCCAACGCCGTGCGGGAGGTTTTTGTCCGTCTCTACAATGAAGGAATGATTTATCAGGGCGACTACATCGTTAACTGGTGTCCACGCTGTCATACCGCCATTTCCGATTTGGAAGTCGAGTTCAAACAGGATCAAAGTTTCCTCTGGAATATCCGCTATCCTTTTGCCGACGGCCAGGGAGAAATCGTTGTCGCCACGACCAGACCGGAAACAATGCTGGGCGATACAGCGGTGGCGGTTCATCCCAACGATGAAAGATATAAAGATAAAATCGGCAAATATGTTATTTTGCCTTTAATGAACAAGAAAATACCGATCATTGCCGATGATTATGTAACAATGGATTTCGGTTCAGGCGCCGTAAAAATAACGCCCGCTTCCGATCCCAACGACTTTGCCATGGCCCAGAGGCATAATCTGGAAATCATTGCGGTCATCGACGGCAACGGATTCATCAATGAAAACGGCGGAGTCTATAAAGGTCAGGATCGATATGAAGCCCGGAAGAATGTTGTCGACGATCTGGAAAAGGGCGGATATCTTGTCGGCACTGAACCTTACGCCCATAACGTCGGCCAATGTTATCGCTGCAAAACGGATATCGAGCCAATGGTATCCAAACAGTGGTTTGTCAAAATCAAGCCGCTGGCCAAACAGGCCATTGCGGCGGTAGTGAAGGACAAGACAAAAATTATTCCCAAGACATGGGAAGCAACTTATTTTGAATGGATGAACAATATTCGCGACTGGTGTATTTCCCGCCAGTTATGGTGGGGGCATCGCATACCGGTCTGGTATTGCGAAAACTGCAAGAAAGTTATTGTGGCCACGGTTGATCCCGACAAATGTCCGGATTGCGGCGGCACTTCTTTGAAACAGGATGAAGATGTTCTGGATACCTGGTTCAGTTCCGCGCTCTGGCCTTTTTCCACGCTGGGCTGGCCGAAAGAGACAAAGGCTCTGAAAACGTTCTACCCGACTTCACTGTTGATAACCGGGTTCGATATTTTGTTTTTCTGGGTAGCCCGCATGATGATGATGGGCCTTTACGTCATGAAAGACGTTCCCTTTAAACATGTCTATCTGCATGCGCTGGTCAGAGATGAAAAAGGCGAAAAAATGAGCAAGTCCAAGGGCAACAGCATTGATCCTCTTTTGATGATCGATCAGTACGGCACGGATGCGTTTCGTTTCACTCTGGCTGCCTACACAGCGCAGGGTCGCGATGTACGCCTTTCGCCGGAGCGCATCGAGGGCTATAAATTTTTTGTCAATAAAATCTGGAATGCCTCCAAATTGACTTTCACCAATCTGGAAGATTTTGATGAATCAGCGACGTTGAATGTTGCTGATTCTCTGCCGGATATCTGGATAAAAGCGAGATTGAACAGAGCGATTGAGGAAATCACCCTGAGTCTGGACGAATACCGGTTTAATGACGCCGCTGCCGCTGTTTACCGTTTTATCTGGCATGAGCTTTGTGACTGGTATCTGGAATTGAGCAAACCGGTTTTCTACGGCAAAGGAGCGCCGGAAAAAAGACAAGCCGCTCAGAAAACGCTTTATGTTGTTTTCCAGACCATGTTGCAGCTTTTACATCCTTTCATGCCTTTTTTAACGGAAGAACTCTGGCAGGTTCTCAGGGGAAGCGACAAAGATTCAATTATGGTCAGCAAATTCCCTGTTATCAAAGAGGAATGGATCAATGAAGCGGCGGAAAAAGAAATGGAAATGATTATGGAAATCATTACTTCTGTCCGCAATATCCGCGGTGAAATGCGAATTGCCCCGTCCCAAAAATTGAATGTGCTGATTTCCGCGGCTGACGAGCAAACCAGTAAAATAATTGAGCATGGCGAAAATTACATTCTAAATCTGGCAAATCTGGAATCTATGAAAGTGGAAATCAACATAATTGAACCGAAGGGTGTGGCAACCGCTGTAATCGGTTCGACAAAAATTTTCGTTCCGCTGGCCGGCATTGTGGATATTTCCGGAGAGAAAGCGAGATTGGAAAAAGAACTGGCCAAGATATCGAAAGATTTAGAGCAAAGTTCCAGGAAGCTTGCCAACCGCGATTTCCGCGCCAAAGCCGCGCCGGAAATTATTCAGAAAGAAGAAGATAAATTAAAGGACTTTCAGAAAAAATTTGCCACCCTGGAGAACGCGCTTAAAAAATTAAAAGGTCTGTCCGCTTAATGGGAAAAGAAATATTAAGAATTATTCAAAACGCTTTAACGGAAGATATCGGCACCGGCGATATTACAACCGAAGCCACGGTCAGTGGCAGAAAAAAGGGCAGAGCGCTGGCCATTGCCAAGGATGAGTTTATTATAGCGGGAATCGATGTCTTTGAGGCAACCTTTAAAGTTCTTGATAAAAAGATTAAGGTTAAAAAATTAGTCCATGACGGATGCCGGGTAAAAAAAGGCACTGTGATTGCCGAAGTATCCGGCAGTTTAGCTTGTATTTTAAAGGCGGAACGAGTATCTCTGAATCTCTTTCAACGCATGTGCGGCATAGCCACGCAGACCGCCAGGTATGTCAAAGCCGTACAGGGCACAAAAGCGAAAATTCTTGATACAAGAAAAACAGCGCCGGGCTTGCGCGTTCTGGATAAGATGGCTGTGCGCCAGGGTGGGGGATGTAATCACCGGATTGGTTTGTATGACGGAATTCTTATCAAAGACAATCATATTGAAGCTGCCGGAAGCATCACCGCGGCCGTAAAAGCGCAAAGAAAAAATATTTCCCGCGCCATGAAAATAGAAGTGGAAACCGAAAATTTAAAGGAAGTCAAAGAAGCTCTTTCGTGCGGCGTAGATATCATTATGCTGGATAACATGAATGTGCCGATGATGAAAAAGGCTGTTGAAATGGTGGCCGGACGCGCGCTTCTGGAGGCATCGGGAAATGTCAGTCTGCAAAATATTGCCGGAATAGCCGCAATCGGCGTGGATTTTATTTCCGTGGGAGAGCTGACTCATTCTGTGCGTGCCGCAGACATTTCTTTAAAAATCAAGGCCTGCTAATCAACAAACCTTATTAAAAAGCATTTCTTATCGCATGGATTGGAATCCCGAACTATTGGAAAGAAGTTTTGCCGGAAAAATATTCGGACGCAAGATTTATTATTATCCGGAGACAGACTCAACAAACGATGAAGCTTTTTCTTTAGGCCTTGCCGGTGCACCCGAAGGAACGATCGTCATTGCCGACAGTCAGAAAAGAGGAAAAGGGCGTTTTCAGCGGTCATGGCACTCTCCATCGGGCGCAAACATATACACCTCTGTAATTTTGAGACCACCATTTGAATCAGATGGAGCGTCGCGGATTCCACTCATGGCCGGTGTCGCCGTTGCCGAAGTTTTGGATAAATATTCCCCCGGAATAATCAAGCTGAAATGGCCTAATGATATACTTATTAATGGACAAAAAGTATGCGGTATTCTTTCCCAGGCAAGAATTACCGACAGAAAAATTGATTTTATCGTACTGGGAATCGGCATAAATGTAAATATGAACCGCAATCAGCTTGCGGTAGAGATACAAAACACGGCAACCTCTCTGGCCATGGAAACAGGTCAGGAAATTTCCCGGCACGAATTGATAATTAGGCTCTATGAAAATCTGGAAAAATGGTATAAACAGCTATTGCAAAAGGGATTCTCATCCGTAAAAGGGACATGGCTTGAAATGACGCCGATGATCGGTCAGAAAGTTCAAGTTATGTTTAAGGATGAGACGATAGAAGGACAGGCGACAGGCATCGATGATGATGGTTCCCTGATTCTTCTTGAAGCTGACAATAAAGAAATTAAAGTAACGGCGGGAGACGCGACAATATTGAAGAGGTGATCTATGCTTTTGGTTATTGATGTTGGCAACACCAATACAGTCTTGGGATTATTTGACGGGAAAAATCTGCTGTATGATTGGAGAATTCGTACTGAAATCGATCATACCATTGATGAATACGGCGTTCTCATTTATAATTTATATCAATCCAGCCGGATGAAAACAAAGGATATCAAAGGTGAAACGGCGATTATTATTTCCTGCGTGGTTCCCCCCATGCTCAATATTCTGGAGCCCCTCTGTCAAAAATATTTTAATGTTAAACCCCTGATTGTCGGACCGGGAATTAAAACGGGAATGCCTATTTTCTACGAT
>JAJFTS010000297.1 GCA_021372815.1 Deltaproteobacteria bacterium
TTGGGCGAGCCGTGCGCCTTGCGGCATCCTTCCCATTTCGTGCCGGCCATGAATCCGCCGCCGCCGCGTCCGCGCAAAGCGGCCTTTTTCACTTCATCAATAATCCCTTCAGGACTCATGGTCAAGGCTTTGGCCAGAGCGCTGTAGCCGCCGATGGCCAGATAAGATTCAATCTGCGTGGGATCAATAACTCCGTTGGAGCCGAAAACAAGGCGTTTTTGTTTTTTATAGAAAGGTACTTCTTCTTCCTGCATCACCATCGCACCGGTTGCCGGATCGCGGTAGAGCAGTTTTTCGATGACTTCGCCCTGCATGACGGTTTTGGCCACGATATCCGCAACATCCTTTTCCCCGACACGCTGATAAAAGATTTTCTGCGGATGAACGACAACCAGCGGTCCTTTTTCGCAGAAGCCGAAGCAACCGGTCGCCCGAACCTCCACATTTAAATTCTGTTTGGAGATTTCCGCCTCCAGCGCTTCCTTGACCTTGATGCAGCCGTAACCGCGACAGCCGGTGCCGGCGCAAATCGTTACCATTTGTTTGTTCGGATCATAATTTTTTTTCAGATCTTCCTGAACCCGGCGCAAGGTTTGTGCATTCGATATCTTGATCATGACTGTGTCCCCTCTCCTCTGAGCTTGTCGATAACCTTGTCAACCTTGTTCATCGTCATTTGACCGTGGTATTCGCTATCAATCACCACAACGGGGCCTAAAGCGCAGGCGCCGACGCAATTGACGGTTTCCAGAGAAAATTTATTATCGGGAGTCGTTTCACCCGGCTTAATGCAAAGACAGCGTTCCATTTTATCCTGAATCGACGCTGCGCCGCGCACGTGACAGGCTGTGCCCATACAGATTTTAACGATATGCTCGCCGCGCGGTTTCAGACTGAAGGCGTTGTAAAACGTGGCGACTTCGTAAACGCGGCTGAACGGAATGCCCAGAGTTTTTCCCGCAACCTTTAATGCATCTTTGGGAAGATAATTAAAAGTTTCCTGTATATCCTGCAACACGGCAATCAAAGCGCTTTTATCGCCGCCGTGTTTTTTAACAATTGATTTTGTTGTTGCTGCAATGTTGCTCGCTTTCGTCATGCTTTTTTCACCTCGGTATTCTTTTAAACTTCTCTCTTACTCATTATCCGCCTTGAGAAATTTTGCTTTTTTCGTCAGCCTATTGAATTCAGCGGTTACTTTCTCCTGAATCTTTTCAATATCTTCGGCGCTCAGGTGGCGAAAACGCCCCTGTCCCTTGAAGTAATCTTTAATCGGTTTGAGTTTTTTGGGCATATCCGGAGAGAGACGATAACGTCCGTTTTCCACTTCATAAAGAGGGAACACTCCCGTTTCCACGGCCAGACGGCCCATTGAAACTGCCAGATGCGAAGGACAACGCCAGCCGGTCGGACAGACCGCGAAGCAGTGAATGTAAGAAGGCCCTTTGATGCTTTTCGCCTTTTCAATCTTGCGGATGAAATCCAGCGGATAGCTGGGACAGACTGTTGCGACATAAGGGATGTCGTGGGCAACCATGATTTCCGGCATGTTCTTCTTCCACGTTTTCTGGCCGATGCTGACTTTGCCCGCCGGAGCGGTGGTGGTGGAAGCGCCCATCGGCGTGCCGCTGGAGCGCTGAATGCCCGTGTTCATATATGCTTCATTATCAAAGCAGACATAAATCATGTCGTGGCCGCGTTCCATGGCGCCGGACAAAGCCTGGAATCCGATGTCCATTGTCGCTCCGTCACCGCCCATGCCGACGACTTTTACATAGCGTTCGTCAATCTTGCCTTTCTTGCGCAGCGCTTTGAGGCCTGCTTCCATACCGGAAGCGACTGACGCGGCATTTTCAAAGGCGACGTGAATCCAGGGAACCCTCCAGGCTGTGGTCGGAAACATACTGGAAATGATTTCCATGCAGCCGGTCGCGGAAGCGATCACGGTGTTGTCGCCCAATGCCTTCGCCATCAGCCGCACGGCCAGTGCCTCGGCGCAGCCGGAACAGGCGCGGTGGCCGGACGATAATAATTCTTTTTTATTAATCAGACGCGGGGCAAATAAATCAAAATTTTCTACGATACTCATTATTCTCTCACTCCCCAAAATTCATAGGTGTCGACCAGTTTGTTGGCCGTAT
>JAJFTS010000317.1 GCA_021372815.1 Deltaproteobacteria bacterium
CCGCGATGATTCGAATTTCTGCGCTTTTAACACAGATATTCAGGATATCCAATCATCGCCTCTGGCTGCGCGGAAATTCGATACTGTCATCTGTCTCAACATCCTGGAACATTTGAAAAACGATCTGCAAGCCGTCCAGAACATGAGTTCCCTCCTGCAACCGCAGGGGCGGCTGATCATTCTTGTGCCGGCTTTAAAGATGCTTTACGGTTCCATGGATATTTCTTTCGAACATTACCGGCGCTACAACAAAAAAGATCTGAAAGCGCTCATTCACGGGCAAAACCTGAGAATAGTCAAATTTTATTACATGAATTTCCTGGGACTGCTGGGCTGGTTTTTCAACGGCCGGATATTAACGAAAAAGGAGTTGCCGGAGAATCAGACAAAATTATTCGACACACTGGTTCCTTTTTTATGTTTTGCCGAAAAAATAATCAGTCCTCCGCTGGGGCAATCGCTGATTCTGATTGCTCAAAAATACTGACTTAAAAATGAAAAGGAAGCCCTCATAAAATAGAACGATGCATTTTGTTTTTATTAATCCGCCGCGCGAAATAAAAGGCAATAATATCTGGAGCATCATCAACTCCGTCAATCCTCCCCTGGGCCTGGCGCTTCTGGCGGCAATCTGGGATAAACACGGGCATACTTCCCAAATTATCGACGCGTCCGCTTTGCGGCTGAGCATTCCCGAAATCATCGCCGGGATCAATCCATCCGCGGATTATGTCGGCATTACGGCAACAACTCCGGAAATCGGATGCGCCACAGCAATTGCCCGGAAGGTGCGTGAAAAATTCCCTCATGTTGAAATAATCATGGGCGGCACTCACCCCACGATATTTCACGAAGAACTGGTCCGGAATAAAATTTGTGATCTGGTTGTCCGCAATGAAGGTGAAATTCCCATTGCCAGACTCGCCGTAAACGCTCCTCATGAGGCTATCCCCAATCTTACCTGGCGGGATTCCTCAGACAAAGTCATTATCAATCCTGATTCTCAAAAATTTGTGAATTTGGATGATTTACCGTTTCCCGCTTATGAAAAATTGCCCATGCCTTTATATCACTCCGCCCTGGGCGCCGCCCGCAAGGAACCTTCCATCGGAATGGTTACGTCCCGGG
This sequence comes from Deltaproteobacteria bacterium, assembly GCA_021372815.1. GTDB lineage: Bacteria > Desulfobacterota > Syntrophia > Syntrophales > Smithellaceae > Smithella. The sequence continues at coordinate 1,129 of JAJFTS010000317.1, forward strand.
GATGTCCCGGAAAATGCACCTTTTGTTTTTCGGAAATGTTCGGTTCGCAGATCAGATTAATGTCTCCGGACAGAATCATTCAGCACATCGAACATCTGCAAAATAACTTCGGCATCCGGGAAATTTCCTTCTATGACGACACCTTTACCGCCGGCAGAGAGAATGTCGCTCAATTATGCCGGTTGATGATAGAGAAAAACATCCGGCTCAGCTGGTCATGTTTCGCCCGGGTGGATACTGTCGCACCGGATTTATTGCTTTTAATGAAAAAAGCGGGATGTCATCAAATCATGTATGGATTCGAAACCACGGATGAAAAAATCTTAAAGCATATCAACAAACGGACAAACCCGAACCAGTTTCAAAACGCCATTGCCTGGACGAGGGCGGCAAAGATCAATGTCCGCGGAGCTTTCATGCTGGGCAACCCCGGAGAAACCAAAGCCAGCATGGAAAAAACGATTGCCTTCGCCAAAAAAAGCGAAATTCAACTTGCCGTTTTCAATATCACCACTCCTTATCCGGGAACAGCCCTGTTTAAGGAGTTTTCGCAAAACGATTCTCTTTTGCATCAAAATTGGGACCTTTATAATCTGGCGCAACCGGTCTTAAAGCTGAATACCGTGTCTGCCGAATCAGTCAGGCAATACTACTATAAGAGCTACCGCGATTTTTATCTGCGTCCCTCTTTTATTCTGCGGCGCATTCTGGCCATAAGAACTTTTCCCGAAGTGTTGATGTACGCAAGAGCCGTATTCAATATCATGACCTTGCCATACAGAAATATTTCGTTTAATAAAGATTGCCGCAAGAAATAAATTTTGAGTTACTTTTGATTTTTGCAATATGGATTACTGTATGAACTGGGACATCCAACATATATTCATGACTCTGCCGATAAGCGGAGTCACAATAAACCATGTATTCCTATCTCTGGAATTCAGGATTATTTTATATTCCCTTATCGCCGTCATTCTGATTTTGGGAACGGTATATTTTACAAGAAAGAAATTTGCCCTGCGTGAAGCATTCCAAAAAGCGGTCCTTGCCGCATTTTTCGTCTCCGGTCTTCTCTACGCCATTCATGCCGATACCGGCTGGACCAAATGGCTGGTCAGCGATTTAAAAAACTACGGTGGTCTTTCCACAGAGGACAAATTAAAAAAAATGGACGACGGTTTGTATGAATTTGTTCTTCAGGCCCAAAAGATACTGGATGATGACTATCAGATATACTCCTCCAATAATTACATCGAAACGCGGACACAATATTATCTTCTTCCGCTAAATAAACGCCCGCTGGCGCCATATATCATTGTCATCGCCGACGAGGAAGCCAGGTTTGATCAATCGACCGGCGTATTCCGATATGGGGAAACTACTATCAATAACGTGAAACCGGTTCTGGTTTTCGCACAAAACGCTTATATTCTGAAACGACCATGATCTTAACTGCCTTTATCGCCATATTATTGCCGACCCTCCTGGGTTTTTTTATTATCGCGGTGATACTCAGGAACGAGAAAGAAACGCCCCTGGGGGAACGCATCGGTCTTTCTTTCCCGCTCGGTGCGGGCATTATCACGCTCCAGATGTTTCTGCTGGGAATAGTGCGTATTCCCTTAACGCTCTTTAACTGCGCCTTTCCCGTATTCGTGGAGCTGGCCATACTTGCCGTATGGATATGGCGGCAAAAAATTATTTTAATTCCGAGACCGGCGCCGGGGCTCTTTTCCGAATTCACATCTC
>JAJFTS010000015.1 GCA_021372815.1 Deltaproteobacteria bacterium
AGGCTTTCCTACTCGCAATTTGAAGAGCTGGAATCCTTCTCGCGTTTCGGCACGAGACTCGACGACAGCACCAGGCGCACGCTGGAGCGCGGCTGGCGCGTGCGTGAAATTCTCAAACAGGGGCAGTACAAACCTCTACGCGCCTCCGAACAGATTACAAGTCTGTTGTCAGTAACCGGCGGCGCCCTGGATCAAGTTCCTATCGAGAAAATTCGCGAAGTGGAGGGGCGTTTGCTGGAAACCGTTAATGAACAACTGCCGGAATTATGTTCACGTATTGAAGAGGGCAAGAAACTGGATATGGCGGATCGCGACAGCATTATGAATAAAATAAAACCGGCCATTGCGCCGTTTGAACAAGTCGAGGAAGCCAATGCAAACAACTGAGTCCCTGAAAAGAAGAATTAAAAGCGCGGGGGATCTTTTATCGGTAGTCAAAACGATGAAGGCGCTGGCTGCCGTGAGTATTCGGCAGTATCAAAAAGCCGTAGAGTCTCTGGAAGACTACAACCGGGCCGTGGAAATGGGTCTGCAAATCGTGCTCAAAGAACGCATGGGCGCGATGACGCAGGGCAGGGACACGTCCGTCAAGCGGCTGGGAGCGATAATTTTCGGCTCCGACCAGGGGTTGTGCGGACAGCTCAATGAGCAGATATCCGTTTTCGCGCTGGATAACATCAAAGCAGCCGGCGTTAAAAAGGAAAACTGCAAAGTGTTGGCGGTGGGCGCCCGTGTGGCCGATTATGTGGAGGATGCCGGACTGCCGGTGGAGGAATTAATGGCCACCCCGAGCTCCACGGCGGGAATCACGCCGCTGGTGCAGGAAATTATCATGGTTATTGAAGAGTGGCATTTTCGCCGGAACGTCGATCATTTCATTTTATTTTATAACGATTATATCAGCGGCGCCAATTATGTTCCTTACAAGATTCAGCTGCTGCCCGTGAATCGTGATTGGCTCAAGGATATCGCGCGCAAAAAATGGGACTCCAAATCACTGCCCATTTTCCGCATGGATTGCAACAGGCTTTTTTCGTCGCTGATCAGAGAATATCTCTTCGTGTCGCTTTACCGGGCATTTGCCGAATCGCTGGCCAGTGAAAACGCCAGCCGTCTGGCGTCCATGCAGAACGCGGAAAAGAACATCGAAGAGCAAATGCAGGATCTGAACGTTCAGTTTCACCGTACGCGTCAGATGACAATTACCGAAGAATTGCTGGACATTGTTGCCGGCTTTGAGGCGTTGAGTTAAAAAATGAACATCTATTGTCAACAAGAAGGAAGGTGATCACTATGGCAGTAGAAACACACATTTGCGGAATTTGTGCCTGGCGCAGGGAATGTCAAAAACGGTTTAAATTGTCAACGGACGCGTTTTTGGGAAGCCATTGTCCCGATTACACGAGAGACCTGTCCATCAAGATGGCGGCGACAGAGGAATCTGAGGATGAAAAAATCATTATGGACCGGATGGTCCGCCTGCAGGTGGATAAATGGCGTAAACTGCTGGATAAAGTTTTGAAGCAGGGGCTCAAAGCGGAGAATTTCAAAGGAGGGCCGGTAATCACTGTTTCCAGAGAACCGGGCGCCGGTGGAAGTGAGATTGCCAGAAGGCTGTCTAAAGCGCTGGGGCTGGATTTGATCGGCGGACAGATTATACAGCACGTCGCCGACAGCGCCAAGATGAGCAGAAGAGTTATCGAATCCCTTGATGAACGGGAAGTGACCATCAGGGAAACGCTTCTTTCATCTTTATTCGGAGAAAACCGTCCGTGGCCGGGAGAATACCTGAATCATTTAACCAGGGTCATCGGAACTATCGGAATTTTCGGTAATGTCATTATTGTGGGGAGAGGCGCTCATTTTGTTTTGCCGAAAGAAAAAACATTCAGGGTCAGAATAATCGCCCCCATGGAATTACGGATTAAATATTTTATGGAGGACAGGGGATATAAAAAAGCCGAGGCGGAGCAATACGTCGTCAAGACGGAAAACAACCGCAAAGCATTCGTAAGGAAATATTTTAATGCCGATGTGGCCGATCCCAAACATTACGACATCGTCCTCAACACGGAAAAAATAGCCATGAAAGCGGCAACGGAGTCGATTATCGTATCCTTCAGGAACAGGAGAGAGCGGAAACAGATAGAAGCATAAAAAACAGTTTTAAGATTTAAGTAGTTAAGATTTTCCCACGGCACTGCGTGCCGGGGATAGTTCGCCTTACGCTTCAATCATCGTTTCACTCGATTTCAGCTTAGCTCACTAAAGATTTAAGTAATTAAGTAGTTAAGTAGTTAAGTTTTAAGTAGTTAAGTAAAAAAAAATAGTCAAGTACCTTTTCCTTTGTCATTCCCACGGAGGCGGGAATCCAGTCTTCCTTTGTCATTTCGAAGCGAAGCGAGAAATCTTACTTAATTACTTAACACTTAAAACTTTATTGTCCTGGATCTACCCAGAGGGCACCATGGCCCGACAGGCCCATTCGGGGATGACAAATGTGGGCTTATTCGGAGATGGCAGCGGCGGTTTTTGTACTTAACTACTTAACCCTTAAATCTTAAATCTTCTCTTTTCACTTTTCATCATTCACTGTTTTTTCAACCTTGAACCTGGAACTTAGAACGTTGAACTTCTATTCACCCTTTAGTGAGGACTCGTTGGGAACGAATGAAATGATGTTCGAAACGTTAGCCGAACTATCCTAGGCGCAAAGCGCCGTAGGACACTTTTTACATTTTAAGGGTCGTGGAACTGTCAGAATTCTTTACACATCTAAAAAACGCGATTGTCATCGTAACCGCCGGGAATCATTTTGTTGCGGCCAAAGCAGCATATTTTGCGGCTGAAAAGTGTCGCAATACTTTACAAAGCACGGATGCCGGCCGATGGTTATTATATCCTTGCCTCCGGACCATACAAGAAATCGGTAAAATTGTTTATTATAGATATCAATGCGTTATGTCGCGGAAATAACGTACGGAATAAAATATCAATATTGTGGCATAAATATTGAGTCTGTAATTTACACCGGAATATTTTTTATAAGCACAAATCAACGTTCGGATTGAATTAAGGCAGAACAAATCTTCTGCTTTACCTGTCTGTTTTTTTAACCGGTAATTATAAATTTAAGGATAATGTCGTCACTGGAACTTTGCGGGGGTCTTAACAATTCTGCAATATCCAACAGAGAGGATATCATTATGAATGAAAAAAGAGCAAATCAACGACTGACAGACTTTAATGAGGTCGCCGTATCGGTCATCTCCGGAGACGAAAATCTTCCTGAAACAGGAATCTCCTATCACTACAGCGAGGACATATCCGTTTCCGGTGTCAGGATCAGGGGCGATATTCTTCTTCCCATAGACACCCTTCTTAAAATAGATATCAAATTAAAAACTCTGTTCTCGCGGATTTCCACTCTTGGAAAAGTTAAATGGATTAAAACCATCCTGGAAAATGTCTGGTACGAGGTGGGCGTTGAATTCTTCAATACACCGCCGGAAACGATTCAGAAGATAGGTGATTACATTTCGTTAAAACAGGAATATAAAAACCTTTATCCTTTTAATTTACTGTTTTGCGACTTTGCAAAAAATGACGGACGGGAATTAAAATAACAAAGTTTTAAGTAATTAAGTAATTAAGATTTAAGTAAAAAGAAAAAACAGTTTTAAGTGTTTCCTGTTTTCTTAACTACTTAACCCTTAACTACTTAATTACTTAAAACTTAATTACTTAAAACTTTTCTTATTTTGTTTCAAAAACAGCCACAATCCTGCGGTTTTTCTGCCGACCTTCTTTGGTCGCGTTGCTGGCGATCGGCTTCTCCGCGCCATAGCCGATAGCGGTGATGCGGGATCCTTTGATGCCGAATTTCTTTATCAGATATTGTCTGACGCTGTTGGCGCGCGCTTTGGAAAGAGTCAGATTCTTTTTCGCGTTGCCGACATTGTCGGTATGGCCGACGATTGTTGCGGTCGCATCAGGATGCTCTTTCATAAAATCGCCGACCGCCTTTATCTCGTTATGATATTTTTTCTTAACCACTGCTTTGTCGGTGTCGAATTCTATCTTCAGTCTCATGGAAATAGTCTTTTTCTCCGCGGCGGCAACACAGCCGTTTTTATCGACAACCGTGCCGGAGGGAGTTCCGGGGCATTTGTCCAGAGAATCGGGAACGCCGTCGAAATCGGAATCGGGCGCGCAGCCATTTGCATCAACTTTCGCGTTTGCGGGCGTACCCTTGCAACTATCCTTGTAATCGGGCACACCGTCATTATCCGTATCCGGCGGACAGCCGTCTTTATTGACAACGACACTGGCGGGATTGCCCGGGCATTTATCCCGGTCATCGGAAACGCCGTCCCTGTCGGAGTCGTAATCCGGCGAACAGCCTTTTTCATTCACGGCAAGACCGGCTTTGGTATCGGGACACATGTCCTGATCATTGGGAACACCGTCATGATCCGCATCGGCGACCACAACCGCCGGAACAGGCGTTTCCTCAACCTTGGCTTCTTCAGTTGCCTTTCCGCCGCCGAACGCAAGATTGATTCCGACAGTGGCCATTAAATCATTATGAGTGTCGTGAGGATTTTCAAATCTGCTGTTTAGGGGAAGAAAATGACGGACATCGGCCCGCAGAGCGATATTATCAGTCAGAAAAAGTTTCACGCCTGCGCCGTAATCAAGAGCTAATCTGTCTGCTTCAAAACGCTCGCCGTAATCAGGAATATCATGATATTCCCCTCCCTCACCGTAGTTTATTCCGCCGATGCCGACTGCAACAAAAGGAACGACCCGGCCGTCCGGCATAAAATGATACAGTCCTTCAATGCCGTAAGTGAATATTTCCTGCCAGGGTGTCCAGTGAACAGGATTGTCAATTTGCGTTTTTGTGT
>JAJFTS010000020.1 GCA_021372815.1 Deltaproteobacteria bacterium
CGCGGTTATCCGCGCTTACTCAGAAAAAAAACCGGCAAAGATTGCCACCGGAAACATTCAGATACGTCAAATGACCCGCAACCGCAGTATCGATTCGTATCGGGCCAATAAAAATGTTTCCACGGAAACGCCGCCGGACATCTATGAGGCCGTTAATCCCGACTTGTACTTGATTCGCGTGGATGCCCTGGATCATGACGGACAATATCGGCCTCTTGCGGCCTTTTCGAGTTTTTCTATCCATGGAACGGCAGTTCCGCCCAAAAATAATCTTTACAACGGCGACGTCTTCGCCTACATTGAACGGGAAGTGGAACACGGCATAAAGACCGGTTATAAAACTTCCTGGGAACCCATTCATGCCGTCTTTAACGGCACGCACGCCGACAGCTCGCCGAATTACCAAAAGCAGGGCTTCCCTGAAGCACGCCGGATAGGAACATCCGTCGGCCAAAAAGCGCTGGAACTTTTCCGCTCCCTGGACGGGAAATTAAAAGATGGCGTGACGATAACTTTCGCGGCCGCAGAAATAGATGTTTTCTCGCAGAACTGTATTGATGAAACCTGCTTATGTGAAAGACCGGTGGTTGGTTCTTCCCTTGCCGCGGGAGCGGACGACGGTCCTTCTCCGGTCATCAACAAACTCCCCTGGCTGAGACAGGGTTCTCCGCGATGGTTTTTCACAAAATCCTGCCAGGGACACAAGCGCACCCTGGTCGGACCTTTGCAGTACCTTTACCTCCCGAAAGCGGATTTTCCCCATCAAATGTTTTTGCAGGCAATCCGGATTGACGATGTCCTGCTGATTCCGCTGCCTTTTGAAACGACAATAGAGTCCGGCGCCAGAATCGCAAAACAGTGCCAAGATAAACTGGCGGCGGAAAATAAAAATGATTTACGTTTTTTTGTCGCAATAAGCTGCGCCAACGGATATTACGGATACGTTACCACACCGGAAGAATACAGTATTCAGCGTTACGAAGGCGGTCATACGCTGTACGGACCGCAAACGCAGCCTTTTCTGGCCAAACAATTAGGCAAACTGGCGCTGGAAATGGGAAAAGAAAAAAATGAAAGTAATTTGCCTGCAAAATGGTCTTACAATCTTCGGGCAAAAAAATTCACTGCCGGTGAATCGGTGAGTGAAGCGCAAAGAAAAGCCATCTCCGAACCGGTATTGATTTCCGCAAAATCGGAAGATGAGTCATACTGGTCGTTTGTCTGGGAGGATTTGCCGCCTCGTCTGATGGACTGGAAGCAGGCGATTGTCAGGATAGAAGAAAGCGACGACAAAACTTCCTGGAAACAGATCATGCTTGACGAACAACCTCTGGACGACAGCGGATATGATATCGCCGTACTTTGCGATGATATCATCGATCAGGGTAGAACCGGAATATATGAAACCCGATGGTATAACCCGCCGGACAGCGGGAAAGGGAAATATTACCGTTTTGTCATTCTGCCACAGGCAAAACAGAATTTTCTTTATTCGCCGCCGTTTCCTTGAAACAGCATCTTTTGATATATATGGTACAATGCGCGTTTAAAGAAATTGTTTTCCCTGTTGCAAAAATAAAATCCATGCTGTAGAAAAACACAAAAATTATACCATTTCGCATTCAAAAGATAACGAGGCAAAAGAAATTATGGGCAAACTATTCGGCACTGACGGCATCAGAGGAGTGGCCAATGAATATCCTATGACAACGGAGGTTGCCACAAATGTCGGACGGGCCATCGCCTATCTATCCAAAAAAGAAGGACACAAACCGCGTATCCTTATCGGCCGGGACACAAGGCTTTCCGGCGATATGTTCGAAAGCGCGATTGTGTCGGGAATCTGTTCCATGGGCGTCAATGCCATTTCCGTGGGCATCATTCCCACTCCGGGCATCGCCTTCCTGACTCAGGACATGCGCGCCGACGCGGGCATTGTCCTTTCCGCTTCTCACAATCCTTCGCAGGACAACGGCATAAAAATTTTCAATGCCGAAGGTTTCAAACTCTCGGACGAAAAAGAAAACAAAATTGAAGAACTTATCTTGGCCAACAATATGCACCGGCTCCAACCCACTCCCAAAGAACTGGGGAAATTATCCCGGTTGGATGATGCCACCGGACGTTATGCGGATTTTCTAAAATCCACATTTCCGCAGAAGCTCAACCCCGAAGGGATGAAAATAATTCTTGATTGTTCCAACGGCGCGACCTATCGCGTCGCTCCCGAAGTTTTTGCCGAACTGGGCGTTGAAGTGACAACGCTTTTCGATAAACCCGACGGACAAAACATCAACCTCAACTGCGGCTCGCAGCACACCGAAGCCCTGGCCGCCGAAGTATTGCGTCAAAAAGCCGATGCCGGTTTTGCTTTCGACGGAGACGGCGACCGGGTCATCGCCGTTGACGACAAGGGCAATGTTTTGACCGGCGATCGTATGCTGGCCATTTGTTCGGTCATCCTGAAAAAAGAAAACAAACTGAAAAACAATCTCGTTGTCCGCACGGTAATGAGCAATCTCGGTTTAACAGTTGCTTTTCAAGAATTAGGCATCGATTCCGTTTTTGCCAACGTCGGCGACCGCTTTGTTCTGGAAGAAATGCTTTCCCGCGGCGCGATCATCGGCGGTGAAGATTCCGGCCACTTGATT
>JAJFTS010000021.1 GCA_021372815.1 Deltaproteobacteria bacterium
CAACAGGTTTTGTTCTGCTTGGCGCCGGTTCAGTTGGGCAAGGTGTTTTCCATCAATCATTACTAACACCAAATGTGGACTGCAAAGTCATTTGCGACGTAAATATCAATAAAGCGCTGGCCTTAACCGATCCTAAACGGCGTGCAAAAATAGTTTCCTCCGAAGGAGAAATCGCTGACGCGTTAAACCGGAACGAAATAGCCGTGTGTCAGGATGCCGAATTAGCGGCCATAGCTCCTCATGTGGAAGTTTTTTTCGATGCATCGACAGCAATTGATTCCGCACCAAGCACGATTGAATCAGCAATGATTTCAGGAAAACACGTTGTTATGATGAACGCTGAAGCCGATGCCCTTTTCGGTCCATGGTTCTGGCACCTGGCACAGCAGCATAATGTAGCCTATACAAGCAGTGACGGCGATCAGCCTGCCGTCATTGCCCGTTTAGTGGAAGAATTGCGCTTTTACGGTTTAGAACTTGTTATGGCAGGCAATATCAAAGGATTTCTTGATCGTTACACTAACCCTGTAAAGATTCGCCCCGAAGCTGACAAACGCGGCCTCGACCATCAAATGTGCTCATCCTATACGGATGGGACGAAACTCTGCATAGAAATGTCCATTGTCGCCAATGCCCTGGGTTGTTCTGTCATAAAAGCAGGCATGATGGGGCCTCAAATGACTGAAGCAATTGATATGTTCAATTATTTTTCTTTTTCCGATATTTGGAAATCAGGACAAGAACCACTTGTTGATTATATTTTAGGCGCAAAACCCAGGGGAGGCGTCTACGTAGTCGGTTATACAGATGATGCCTATCAGCGCCGGATGCTCGACTGGTTCCCGCCCGAAATCGGTCCGGGTCCTTTTTACGTATTAACCCGACCTTACCATCTTATACATCTTGAAGTAATGCGAACCATTATTGAAGTCAGCAATACGGGAAAATCATTAATAGCTCCGAATTTCGGCATGAGAACAGAAGTGATCTGTTACGCGAAGAATGACTTGAAGGAAGGAGATATTCTTGACGGCCCGGGCGGTTTTACATCATACGGTTTAATTGAAAATAGAGCTGAAGATTCCCATACGGGATTGCCAATAATACTTTCAAAAAATGCAAAACTTGTTCGCGCAGTGGATAAGAACAATCGTATCGGCTGGAATGATGTCGACATTTCCTCTGTTTCATCCAATGCTCTCGAGGCATGGCGCAGGGCAAGTCAAATCGACTTGTAAGTTTTTTGTATCCGGGAAGAGGGTTGATGTTCTGGCGGATTAGAAAATTGTTTTTCCGAGAATGTGATGCAGAAAAAGGTTTTTCTGTGATCTGTGTCTATAATGATCGAAATAAACTTGATAACTACCTTATTAAAAGTCTGAAGCAGCAGACAGCCCCTTTTGAATTAATTACCATTGACAATACGACAGGGAATCACCGTTCTGCGGCGCCACTGTTGAACGAAGCCGCAAGGAAGGCCCGGCATAACTATTTGATGTTTGTGCATCAAGATGTGGAACTACTCTCCGCGAATTGGCTGACAAGCGCCCGGAATGATATGAAGTCACTTTATCGCCTCGGAGCTGTAGGTGTGGCGGGTGGACATAAAAAAGGAACGATGGCAAATGTTATTCATGGCAATCCTCCTTACTTAGCGGGACAACACAGACCCAAAATTCCCGTACGAGTGCAAACCCTTGACGGGTGCTTGATGATTGTTCCCAGGGAAATCTTTGCCAGATTTTCTTTTGATGAAGACACGATAAAAGGATGGTATCTCTATATAGCAAACTATTGTTTAGACCTGGCTCGCCACGGTTATAGAAGTTATGTCCTGCCTTATAAGATATACCATGAATCTACCGGTCCGGCTGACCGTCACATTTACCAAAAGACAATCAATAAAATAATTAAAAGACATCGGGATCATGTAAGAACGATATATACGACAGTCGGCAAATGGAACACAAATAACAATTTTAAAACCAAGCATTTACCCTGGCCTCTCGACCTTTCGTGGTTTTTTCTCCAGCGAAAAATACTGGGGCGAAAATTGCCTCTTCTGGCCAGCTTCAAAATTACCTATCGATGCAACCTGGCCTGCCGGGCCTGTCCGTTTCACCTTCGTGCCGATCATGAAGACGTCCACATGTCCCGGGATACGGCAATCGGAGCATTGGACGCAATGCGTCAGCTCGGCACCCGCATGGTTGTTTTTGAAGGCGGTGAACCGCTACTGTGGCGCGACGGCTCATATCGTTTTCATGATCTGGTCCTTTACGCCAGAAAACATTTCCTGCGTGTGGCGGTAACCACCAACGGCACCCTGCCCCTCGATGTTCCATCGCATACCCTGTGGGTGAGTCTGGACGGGCTGAAGGAAACCCACGATTATTTGAGAAGCGATTCCTTCGACCGGATTCTGTCAAACATCAAAACGACAAAGCATCCCCGGGTTTTTATTCACTGCACGCTGAATCGCCGCAACTGGCAGGATATCGATTCGCTGGCAAAATGGGTGCAGAAAATGCCGACACTGAAAGGGATGACCGTTCAGTTTTTCTATCCCTATAATCAGGGAGAAGAAGATCTCGCTCTTTCACCGGAAGAGCGACGTGTCGTTATTGAAAAGTTGATCGAACTAAAAAAATCGGGATTACCCATTTTGAATTCGGTGGGCCGCCTCAGGGCAATGGCTGGCAATCACTGGACCTGTCATGATGACATCCTGATTAATGTCGATCCGGACGGCGCTATTACGAAAGGATGTTATGTCAAAAGCCGGGGCAAAATAAATTGCGATGCCTGTGGATTCACACCGGTCGCCGAAGCATCCGGCGCTCTGGATTTCATTCCGGGCTCACTTTACGCCGGATGGCGGTTGTTTCTTTAAACATAAACACATCTTAAAAAAGCGAAGTATCAGCCGCCAGACATTTCTCGACGCAGAATGAAGAAGAAAGGGTTTTTCATTCCCTTGAGATCCATGATTCCGAAGACGGTATTTTCGTCGATTTTCCGGAAAATGTCGTTGATGGGAAGCTGGTCATAGATCATGGTAGCGCTCGACTTGCCCCGGTATGTCGTCATGCGCAAACGCGCTCTGGAGCGCGACGTCTTAAACAGCGGCATGAATACCTGAAACAAACGCCCGAACAGGGGTGACTTCGGTATGGGAATACGATCTATCATACTCAGCGACGGCCCCACGAAAACCGGATTGACGCATGCCACACCGCCACATAAGGTGTTGAACACCAGGGGATGAACTTCTTCCGGACTCTCGAAGCGCTTACCAAACCAGTGATAAGCCTCCAGGAGACCGTCCAGCGCGTGACCGGTATGGAATCCCTCTCCCTTCCAGATTCCGATCATGAAGTCGATATCCACCGGCTCCAACGCATCAAAAACTTCAAGCGCCTTCGAGGTTGTTGACGTTCCGGAACCAGGATTTTCAAAAATACTCATTTGACTAATGCCTCGTCGTTGAACCGGAGAATAAAATTGTTTGGATCGCTGTTAATGCTTTAAATGTTAGCGATTATTGAATGTAGCGTAGCATAAATTTATCAATTTGGGAATTGAGGAGTAAGATGAATATTTCTGTACAAACCTTTTTTTGTGGCGGCTGCAAACCTCGATTTCGAAACTGTTTTCTGTATCTTCAAAACTCATCTTTTTTTATCTTGAAAAACTGATGCTTTGAGTTTATTTTTAATTAAACGAGCTGCCCGGGGAATGAAATACAAAACAAATCGATATACGGTTTAACCGTTAATAAAAAATCTTTCAAAAAAATAAAGATAACCGTTTCAGATGTTATTTCTGGAAAGGAAGGTCGACATGAAAACAAATTCTACGCCGCAGAGTTTGATCAAAGAACCGAAGGGGTTGTCCGGCCGCATTCAATGGCTGCGCGACTATTATTTTCGGGGATACGAACGCGCCTGGAACAACGAATACACCTCATGGACAACGGGTACTCCGTGGGACATCATCTATAACGAGTTGACCTTTTACATTGTACCGGAGACCTATACGCTTCTCAATACAATGGGAGCTTCTTATCTTCAGGCGGCAAAGCCCGTGAAACTGCATGCCGATTTCTGGAAATGGCCGCGGGTGGAGCGGCGCGCCTGGTTCGTGAAAGAGGCCATTGTCAATTATGTGCCGCAGGAAATACTGCCGGGCGATCTGCTGGCGGGCGCCAGATTTAATATTCAGACATCCATGTGTTTTACGAAGGAGGAAAGCAGTCAGTGGCTGCGCGAGGTAAAAGGCAAGAACGGCGCCAGAGCCCAAATAAAATGGTTTCATGATCACGGTTACGGCAATGCCGGCGCGACAAGCGGGCATCTTATTCCGGGACACGAGAACTTGCTGAGAATCGGCTGGAAGGGCGTATACGGCGAGCTTCTTTCACACTATAACGCGCTGGAAAATAAAGAACGCCAGGGCGCAAAAGGAGCGCAGCTTCGCGCCATGATGACGGCATCGACCATGGCGCGTGATCTTGCTTCAAAATACAAAGATCTTTGTCTTGAACTGGCGCAGCAGGAAAAAGATCAGACGCGAAAAAAAGAACTGTCGATAATGGCTCAAAGCTTAAGCAAAGTTCCCTGGGAACCGCCGGCGACATTCTGGGAAGCCGTGCAGGCGCTGTGGCTCAATCACATGCTTGTCATGACCGATGAAAATTACCCCGGCCCGGGTGTTTCCTTCGGCCGGGTCGACCAGTATCTGTGGCCGTATTATCAGCACTCGATTCTTGAAGGGATGGACAGGGAATTTGCCAAAGAAATCCTGAAATGTTTCTGGGTTCACGCCAACACGGCCTACGACGCGATGATTCGCAACGGCAACCAGGGAATCACCGCCGGTTTCGGTCAGCTCATCACCCTGTCGGGTCTGGGCAAAAACGGCAAGGATATGACCAACGATCTCACCTATGTCATTTTAGAAGTCATTGATGAGATCTCGCCCATCCTGGAGCCCAAGCCCAATGTGCGTTTGCATCGCAACAGCCCTGAAGAACTGCTTGATAAAGTCGTGAACATGATCGAATCCAGCCAGGGCGCCCCTTTTCTGCTTAACTTCGATGAACGCTCCATGGCCGGCATGATGCTCGAGGCAAAAAAAGCCGGCCTGACGCATCTGATCAACGAAAGCAACGTTCATGAATACGCGCCGGTCGGCTGCCTGGAAAACACGATGGTCGGCAACGACCGCTCCGGCACGGTGGACAATAATATCAATTTGCTCAAAGCGGTGGAACTGGCGCTGACCGGAGGAAAAGACCTGCTTCCATTTACCGATCCGCTGACCGGCAAGACTGAAACCATAAGACAGGACGGTCCGCCGACGGGAGATTCCACTGGTTTCCGGACATGGGATGAATTCTGGGAAGCCTATGTAAAGCAGACGCGGTACATTATTCAAAAATGCGCCGATCTGTATGAAGTCTCCGAATCGATACGGTCCCGTTTTCTTCCCACGCCTTATCTTTCCTGCATGGTTAAGGGATGCGCGGAAAAGGGAATGGACATAACACAGGGCGGCGCGAAAATCAATTTCACGACTATGGAAGCCGTTACGTATGCGACAACCGTGGATTCGCTTCTGGCCATAAAATATCTGGTCTTCGACAAGAAGCATTGCACCATGAAAGAATTGATCGACGCTCTAAAGGCCAACTGGCAGGGGTATGAAGTTCTTCAGGCCAGGGCGAAAAATCGCGCGCCCAAATACGGCCGCGACGACCATGAAGCCGATGAACTGGCCCGTCAGGTGATGCAGCTATGGTGCGATGAAACCTGGAAGCACAGCACAAAATCCACAGGACGCAAATACCGTCCGGGCATGCTCAGCTGGAATTACTGGGCGGGCGACGGCTATATCATGGCGGCAAGCGCCGACGGCCGGACGAAAGGTCAGTTTCTTTCCAATGCCATTTGTCCATCCAACGGCGCGGACAGCAAAGGACCGACGGCAAACACAAATTCCGTCGGTTTCGTGCTCGGCGGCAAAGCCAAAGATTTTCCCGGAGACTGGAAGGATTACCTGAATGTTCTGCCCAACGGCGCCAGTCACACTATAACCTTTAATCCTTCGATTCTCAGAGATCCGGAACACAAGGAAAAATTCAAGGCGTTTCTGAAAGGCTACGTCGAAAACGGCGGTACGGCCCTGCAAATCAATATGCTCGATCCCGGCATGCTCAGAGACGCACAGCAGCATCCCCGGGATTACCGCCATCTGCTGGTGCGTATTACCGGTTATAATGCCTATTTCACCACGGTGGGAAGAGAGCTGCAAAACGAAGTTATCGAACGGGTAAGTCACAGCAAATTTTAGAAAGTTTTATGATGAAGGAAACGCAAGGCATCATATTGGAGATTGTCCGCATGTCCACGGAAGACGGCCCGGGACTCAGAACAACCGTCTTCTTCAAGGGCTGTTCGCTGAATTGCTCCTGGTGCCACAATCCGGAAAGCATCAGCCCCAAACCTCAGATTCATTGGCTCAGCGCAAGCTGCATCGGCTGCGGTATTTGCGTAGAGACCTGTCCCGAAAAGGCGCTCACGAAAACCGAAAACGGCATCAGCATAAAAAGATCGGTCTGCAACGGCTGCGGTTTATGCACGGAGGAATGTCCCACAACAGCAATGGAACTGCTGGGCAAAAAATGGACTGTCCATGACCTGGCCGATGAACTGATCAAAGATCGCGCCTATTTCGAACCGTCCGGAGGCGGCGTTACTCTCTCCGGTGGAGAGGCCGCCCTGCAGGGCGACTTCTGCCTGGCGCTTTTAAAAGAACTGAAAAGCCGAGGAATTCAGACAGCTCTGGACACTTGCGGGCAGATCCCCCGGACAACCCTGGCTGAACTCCTGCCCTATGTTGATATCCTGCTTTACGATCTCAAAGAAATTGACACCGCAAAACACAAACAATTTACCGGTTCCGGGAATGAAAAGATTCTGGATAATATTATTTTCGCTGCGGATTATATCAAAACTCACGCGTTGCCCAAAACCTTCTGGATACGAACGCCGGTTATTCCGGGGGCTACGGACACGCCTGAAAATATTCGGGGCATCGGCGATTTCATCTATACAAAACTGCACGGAACAGTCAGCAGGTGGGAACTGTGCGCCTTCAACAATCTGTGCCGCGACAAGTATAAGCGGCTGGGAATAGATTGGCCTTACGCAAATATGGAACTGCCGGAAAAAACACTGATGGAGGAGCTCTGCCGGATTGGAAAAAGCGCGGCAAATCCGTCGATGGTCTGCTGGAGCGGATCAACCAAAATTGAGTCGAATCCGAACAATAAATTAACAGAAAAGCATAAGGCATCCATTTCCGGATGCTGAAAACCATTGAGAGGAAGAATGTCATGACCACAAATCGTTTTTCCGAAACAGACATGAAAGCTTTTGAACCTACCGAAAAAATCGGCATTGTTGCCACCGTAACGCCGGAAGGACTGCCCCACATCTCGCTTTTGACATCCGTCATGGCAGCCACCCCCCATCAGCTTATCGTCGGCGAATTCTGCAAGGGTAAAAGCAAAGAATATATGCAGCGCACGGGAAAAATCGGTTTTGCCGTTATGACGATGGATAAAAAACTCTGGCGCGGAAAGGCGGTCTGGACTCATTTAAAAAAGGAAGGCCCGGAATACGAGACATACAACCAACAACCCATGTTCCGTTACAATACCTATTTTGGCATCAATACCGTGCATTATTTTGATCTGATTCAAACTTCACCGGGCAATTCTCTGCCGCTTTTGTCTATTGTCAAATCGGTACTTCTGACAAAAATGGCAAAGGACGCCGCCAAAGGCAATGCTGAACGTGTGCTTTCGTACTTTGGAGAAAAAATATTCAACAGACCCGATTCCATAAAATTTCTCTCATTGACAGGGAAGGATGGCTTCCCGGAAATTATTCCCGTTATTCAGTGCCAGGCGGCGGACAGCCGTCGACTGGTTTTCAACCCCGGCGCTTTCGGAAACGAGTTGAAAGCTCTCCAACCGGGAACAACCGCGGCCGTTTTTTGCATGACCATGAAGATGGAGGATGTTTTGGTACGGGGCGTTTTTAAGGGCTACTCCCGCTTCCGGGGAATAAAACTGGGCACTCTGGATATTGACTGGGTTTACAACTCCATGCCTCCCAACCACGGCCAGATTTATCCGCCTGTGCCGCTGGAGAGGGTAGTCAACTTCTAACGGCAAATCACATCAATGCGGCTTGCCCGCATCAGTTGCGCAATGGAGTCTGATATCTCATTGACTTGCATTTATCCATTTCTCGGCATCTTCAACTGTCGAGAAAACAAACAGGGGTAACGAACGGTTTACACCTACATTTTCGGCAAATTTCATTGAATCATCCTCAGCATTTACGTCAACATAGGCGATGGCTTTGAAAAAGCCTCTGCTTTTGGCGCTTTCGTTCTGTACGATATCGAACACTTTCATGATTGGCAATCGCGGCCCATCAAGACGTTCTTCTATCAGAATCCTGAAACAGTTTCGGGCCGTGCACTCACGATGGATTTCTTCAAAATATTGTAATATATTTTCGACAGTATTCTCACCGGTAACGATTACGTGCAGATAGGCAGGATTTGGGATAGTTGTTAATTTGCAGGTCATGAATTATTCTCCATCACTGAGCAATGATTATACGAACTTTATAAAACTAAGGAATTTTATTGACAATTCCCGGATGAAGAAAGCATATTTTTTATAATCAGTCAATCAACTATTAAAAAAAGTTATAAAGAAATTTACGATATGAGCACGTGAATACGTTTATGATGGCGGGAAAAGCATGGAAATCTGACTGATGAAATTTTCCTTCAGGGAAACATAAGACAATTAGACAATAATAATTTATTTCACACCAAAGTAACCTTTAAACAAATAATCCAAATCATCCGCCATCCGGCTGTCTATTGAAAAATTTACGCTGTCGGCAAAAACGTCAAGCACAACGAGAGCATTCAGATTAGCATCCCGCCCCTCAATGGTCCTGAGCCTTTTACAGAAACTTTCGTTGACCACCCTTATATTCTCATACGCCTCGGCCAGTTTTTTCAAATCCCAATCAGGCTGACTGCCGCACTGATATAAAAAATACTGGGCCAACAGATACATCGAGATGGCGCGATACTTGGTTTCCTGTATTGTGGCAAACGGAAGATGAAAACGCACCATGGGTTTTAATTTCTCGAGAAACGGGCACCCGCTGGTAACCATATAGATGCCGATTAAAGAACTGACGCCGCGCTGCAAAGTCACTTGTTTGATATATTTTCTTTCCGGGGCGGTGACAATAACTTCCACGGGTTCGAAAGAAGCAAAATTGCTGAAGTAATCTACGACATCCACCATATTAACGGCTATGGGGCAATATTCGTATTGACGTTCATCCAGCGCACAATTCGGACACTTAAAGAAATTGAGTTTAGTCCATTCAGGGCAAACCCTTTTATCTGTTTGTATTAAATTCAGTGTAGCGCTGTCCAACTCAATGTTAAATTCTTTCCGAACGCCGCTTTTGAATACAAACTCGTAATTGTATGTTACCTTGTCTAAAGAACCGCGCCCATCATCCATATCTGATTTCCACCTTTAATATAGTGAAGCTATATTAAATCATTTTCGCGCCGGCGTCAAAAGCCGTTAAATTTATCTGATGTTTACCGGCGGGGATACTTTTGGCAATTTCCTTTTCAAAAGCCCGGCGGTCAATCGGCAACAGCGACGTTCCCGCCAGCGCTCCAATCATGACGATATTGCTTAAAACGGGATTGCCTAAGTCAACAGCCACAGACGTGGCGTCGATAATCCAGCTTTTTGCCGCAAGTTTTTCAAACATGGTTCTGACTTCATCAAGAGAGGGATAGGTAAAATCGCCGGTGATCACGCCCATCGGATAAACCATGCGCGAATTGGTGAGCACCGCGACATCGGGATTGCCGTACCTGGTAAGCACCCTGAGCGCTTCCACCGGCTCCAGCGCAATCACAATATCCGCTCTGCCCTGCGGAATCTGCGGACTTAATACGGATGATGAAGATACGCGCAAATGGCTCATCACCGAACCGCCGCGCTGGGACATGCCGAAGGTTTCACCGATGGTAACGATAAAGCCCGCGTTTACCAGCATTCCGGCCAGCACGCGCGAGGCCATGACATTGCCCTGCCCGCCGACGCCGGTGATGATAATATTTGTTGGATCCTTGTACAAATTCGCATTCATTCGTCTACCTTTGTTGGCCGCGTCATCGACTCCTCGACGTATTGTACTATACGACTGCGTCGCCTCTTCCTTGCCGCCTCGGTATACTTTTGACTGCAAATTTGTGTCAATTAATGTCTTCTTCATTGCGCGACCTCCGTCCTGGTAATCGCTTTTTGTGGACAGATGGAGTAACAAACGCCGCAGCCCGCGCAGATGACTTCGTCAACGACGGCTTTTTTCTTTTCCCTGTCCCAGGTCAGCGCCGGACAGCGGAAAATTCTCGTGCATAAACGGTTGCAGCCGCAATGATCGCCCAGGCACAGTTCTTCATTGACTTTCACCTGGAATTGTTTCTTGCCCTTCTTTTCGGGACTCAGCGCGCAAGCCTGCTTCAATATCAGAACTTTCAGCGTGCCGCGCTCAGCCATGAAAGAGGTAAGGATTTTGCCGGTGCCTTCCAGATCAAAGGGGTCGCTTACGGCGACCTTTGCTCCTATTCCCCTGCAGATCGCGGCAATGTCAATGGAAGGAAGAGGATCGCCTATGGCGCTTTCATTAATGCCGGGATGCGGCTGAAATCCGGTCATTGCCGTTCCCGCGTTATCCAGAACAATAAAAGTAATATCCGCCTTGTTGTGCTGAGCGTTAATCAGCGCCGGAATGACGGCATGATAAAACGTGGAGTCGCCGCAAACCGCCATGATGGGTTTATCCAGACCGAAAGCAGCCAGTTTGGCAAAACCGCTGGCCAGCCCCGTGCCCGAACCCATGGAATGCAGCGTGCGCACGGTATGAAAACCGATTTCCGGCCAGAGCGAGGCCATCGCGTAACAGCCGATATCGCCGCAGACAATGCCTTCGCGGCCGTCCAGTTTCAGCGCCGTGTTGATGTTCCAGAAAGACGCGCGGTGCGGACAACCGGGACAGAAAGTCTGTGCCCGCGGCGGAATTTTCGGCGCCACTTTTTGAATCTCTTTTACATAAGCGGCCGGCAATGATGCGGGTTTAACCTTCATGATTTTACTCAGAGCCGCAACGACGATCTCGGGATTTAATTCGCCTGCGGAAGGCAGTGTCTTATCCATTTTCCCGTAAAAAGTTTTCATGCCGATTTCTTTGAGCATTCCCATCGCAGCGACTTTGATATTTTCTTCCAGGAAAGGAAGAACTTCTTCCACAACCATAATCCGGTCGGTCAGTCGCAGATACTTTTTCAAAAGTTTCTCCGGCAGAGGCCAGGTGCAGCTCAACTTTAAAATGCCGACCCGCTTTTGCAGCCCCAGCATTTCGATCGCTTCCCGACTGTAAAGGAAACAGGCGCTGCTGGTGATAATCAAAAGCTCCGGACGTTTGGGACCGGTATAACTGTTGAACGGACTCTTTTCAAAAAGCCCGGCTGCGGTTTGTAATTTTTTCTGCTGAAGGCCGTGTTTGATAACCACCGGCGTGCTGACAACCGGTCCACGCAGCGGATCCATAACCGATCCGTCGGAAATAAAACGGGCGGTGCGGAATTTCTCCGGCAGTTTGCCGCAGATGACATTGCCGCTCGCATGCGACATGCGCGTCACCGAGCGCAGGATGACGATGTTTCTGATTTTTTCCGATAATTCAAACGCCCACTTGGTCAGATCCTTGGCTTCCTGAAAACTGGCCGGTTCCAGAAGCGGCACTTCCAGCATGCGCGCGAAATATCGCGATTCCCCCTCGTTGACACTCGACAATGCCCCGGGGTCTTCACACTCGACCAGAACAATTCCGCCGCGGGTTCCCGAAGAGGACAGATGCAGAAGAAAATCGGAAGCCACGTTGACGCCGTTCTGTTTCATCACGCACATCGAACGCAAACCGGCAAAGGACGCCGCGGCAGCGACTTCCAGCGCGACCTTTTCGTTAGTCGACCATTCCACATAGAGGTTTCTTTCACGGGCAACTTCGGAAAGGCGCTCGATGACTTCCGACGAGGGAGTACCGGGGTAACCCGAAACGACACTCACGCCCGCCTCCAGCGCGCCGCGCGCGATGGCTTCATTGCCCATGAATAAAACTTCGGTTTTGGCCGGACTCAGCAACTTGGACACTATTTCACCTTTTTATTGAAAACTTCTTTCGTTAAATATTTCAAAACCGCCGGATCCCGGCTGTCTAAATATAAAAGATTTTTTACCGAACCGCTTTTCCGGATAATATTTTTCAGAGCATTCTTTTTTTTATTCACAGCCGCGGCCTTCAGTTCGTTTAAACTTTCTTCAGGAGCTGTCCGAACTTCGAGGACACCTTTTTTCACGGCCAGATCAACCAACGCTTTACCCTTCTCCGTGCGTACAATCAACTGATTCCACTGACGCACTTCTTCCCAGCTTCCCGCAAACCGCGCCGAACCAACCGACACATCGGCGTATTCCGCCGTGCTGTCCATGCAGTATTGGCAGGCATCCCGGACACACGCCTGCACTTCTTCAAACGGGATTGCTTTCGCACCGTCATCCGTAAAGATTTCCAGGACATTCTTTCCTGCCGGAATATCCATTTTCCTTATGGATTCAGGAGTAATATTTTTATCCAGCAACAACTTTGTATATTTTTCCACTGAAAGCGTCCAGCCGCAGTACAAGCCGATGACCAGCTTCAGTTGTTTGATTTTGTTTTCAAACTCCTCCGTTTTGCTGATTCTCATTTTAGCCAGCGCCAGCGCCTGGCAGGGAGTCGCGACCACCCCCACATTTCCCGCCTCCTTCGTAACCAGACGATTAAAAGCCGCAACCGTCGGCGATACGGTAAATTTGCTGCCGGTATTCTTTCTGATCGCTTCGGTGTTATTAACGATGACGCCTTCCTGCAAAAATTCCTGATTGCGGGTGGAAACAACAGCGGAATCAATCAGCCCTTCGGACAGCGCCAATTCCAGCAAAACCGTGACCGTTGCTCCGTGCTGGGCCGTTGCGCGTAATTCAGGATCGGCAGCCCGGGAAAAATAATATCCCTTTACCGCGCCGATTTCCGGCGTCAGATCGGCTGATTCAAACAACATTTTTCTTAAAGCCGCCGGATCAGCGGGAGTCCGGGGACAGAAAGCAGAACAATTGCCATCCTGCAGATCGCATTGATGCAATTGCACCGTGCGATCACGATAAATGACCTGATACGGGCAAATACTTACGCAGGCGCCGCAGCCAGTGCACAACCCCTCATCCAGAACATATTTTTTCAGAAATTTCTGACTGTTTTCCTTTACTTTCAAACTCAATTCCACCATCTTATTATCTAAGGTGTGGCTTTTATATCCTATCGTTAATTATGAGGCAAGCAAATGATACGGTTCCATGGAAAATTATTTGTCTGAAGACAGGCAAAAATCATTAGAATAATTTATTATTCTTTGATAATATTTAAGCCAATTTAATATTTTACATAAATATTTAATTGATGTTGACATCCGTCGCTTCTTGTATTATGAAGCGCCAGAAAAAATGTTCCCCGGTAGTCCCGATGGTATCGGGATTAACCAGCAAAACGGGAAGTGAAATAATTAATTTTGTTCTTTAAAACATATGTTCCTCAGTAGCTCAGTCGGTAGAGCGGCTGGCTGTTAACCAGCATGTCCGTGGTTCGAGTCCGCGCTGGGGAGCCAAAAATCCATCCGCTGATTTCAGCGGTGCTTGTTTAACGCAAGACCCCGTGGGGTGATCCCCTCGGGGTCTCGTCGTTTCCGGCGTGTCCACGCCGACTTACGCCCGCCCGCACATTAACCCCGATTCTCCGTTTCGAAGCTCACCGCTCGGGGTTCGGGTGCAACCGTTGGGTTTGCGCGCGCTCACCGAAAATGTCCTCTCCGAATTCTCCCGTTCTCCGTTTTTCGAGTCGCCTTGTTTAACAGCCCGGTTGCATCCGGGCACCCGCTTCGACGTTTCGAACTCCCCTCCGGTAGGTATCCGACGAAAGCCGGATCAAGTGGTTCGGCGAAAGCGGATTACCAGACAGCGGAATCGGCCGTGAGAACGGAGACCGTTGTGGGTGCCGACGACATCGCCCTCAGGCGGTGTCGGGCGGGCTCCAACGGCCCCTCTGGACGGCTGGTCTTATCCCGCCCAGGCGGCATCCACTGCGGTCCCTTCCGCGGCCTCCCGCAAAGGAGGACCGGATGCAGGCCAACGAACACGTTCCAGCCTCGCTTGAAGAGGTGACATCGGAGATCGCAACGATCCTGGCCCGGGGCTACATGCGCCATCGAAAAGGCCGCCGACTCGCCTTTGATTTGGATGGCGGAGCGGCGCATATGGCGCAAGTCGAAGAATCTGAGGCGTTTACAGAGAAACGCCTTGATGTTTCGGGCCACCGAAGCCTTCATTCATTCACGAGTTAACGCCCTGAGATTGCGGTGCGGACGGACCGCCCGCCAGGGCGAAGCCCATGAACCAAGGAGGTTTCGGATGGAAGCAACGACGTATCAAGAGGTCCAGGGACTCTCCAGGATGACAGTCGGAGAGCTGCGGGGAAAATACCTCGAGGTCTTCGGGGAGGAGACCCGCTC
>JAJFTS010000029.1 GCA_021372815.1 Deltaproteobacteria bacterium
GGAACGAGGGCGATGGCCTCCGACGCGCATGTGGTCACGCACAGACCGCAGCCTATGCAGCGATCAACGTCGACCTGCGCGATGCCTTCTTCATTCATGGTAATCGCCTCCATCTGGCACCTCTCCAGACATATTTCACAGCCGGTGCAGTCTTCCTTTTTTATCGCAGACTGGTAATTGGAGAAAACCAGCCGGGCCGGTTTGGCAAATTTTTTCACCGATCCGAGGATGACACAGCAGTCGCCGCAGCAGTTGCACATTCCGGCAGGGTTCTGGGCCGTCCCGGGCTGTGTTACCAGACCGGCTTCCTGCGATTTTCTCAATATCCCGACCGCTTCCTCAAAGTCCACCTGCCTTCCCAAATTGTTCTCTATGTAAAACCGTGCCATGGACCCGAACATAAAACAGTTTTCGAGAGGCTTATCGCAGCCTTCGCCTGAAATTCTCTTTCTCTTCCGGCAGAGGCATTCGGTAACAACGATCATGTCGTTTTTCTTCAGGATCCCCACCGCGTCATCGAATGCGGCCACGTGCTGTTCGGGAACAATGGATTTCTCGATGGGAACCGTGCGGATGAAAAGTCCGTCCACCCCCGCAACAGCCTGATGAAACTTCTCTTCCAGATACTGATCAAAAAGGTTTCTTAATTCCTGGTCAAAGCGCTTGACCTGAAATTCTGCCAGACCATGCATGAAGGGAATTGCCCCGTATTTGACGGATTGATCTTTTCTGAGCCTGAAAAGAAGGCCGCGCTTCGCCATATCCTCAAGCTGCAAGGCTACTTCTCCCACCGGACGTTCCAGCCGCCGGGCGACAGATTCCGGCTCCTCCAGCCTGGGCGACAGATGGAGAAACATCTCCGCGTCCTCCTGATTGAACAGCTTTTTTAGTAAAGCTATTTCAATGCCCGACTCGGTCGCGGGAAATCCCAGGGAATACAAATCGAGCCTTTGCTGTAATCGGCGGAAAATATCTTCAGACATGGTCAATTCCCTCCATTCCGGTTAAATTTATCTCTGATGAAACCTTTGCATAACGGACATCAGAAGATTGAAGGTTGGTTTGACAGGTTGACATGAGAATAACTAATTTATGCTTTGATTTATAGGCTTATAATAAAAATTGTCAATCCCTACCGGGAACTTTTATTGATTTATAAGATCTTCTTTTTGCCACAAAAAGTATAGGAAACGCCTCCTGACGTGTCAAGGCAATTATAGTAATCAGGATGGAAGAATAATGATTGTCAAATCTTTAATCTGGACACTTACCTCCAGGCTGCCCTGCTTTTCCGGTGATGATAGTAGCGCAGCGGAATGATGACAACGAAAAAAGGGATCATGTACATGGCGGCAACCAGCGGCTCGACCGGGCCGAAAAACTGGGATGAAAAAACGATCACCAGCACGTTATTGATATTGGCCAGAATGACCGCGCTCGCCAGTTGATTTTCCAGAGAACTCCCCCGGGAAAATAATATTCCCACCACACAGTAAATTACCGCCAGCACAAAAACCACCACCGTCGCCATAATAATCACGGACGGTTCTTTCTTGAAAAACGGCGCATAGCGATAGAACACCCCCAGATTGATCAGCGCGAAGGCCGTCAGCGCCAGAGGAAATTGTACTTTCAGAATCGGTGCGACAAGCCTGGGCATCAGGTATCGGATAATTTCCACCGCAATAATCGGAATAAAAATCGCCGTGGCCAGCATTTTAAGCATGGCCATAAAGGAAATCGCCACCTGTTTCGCCAGGAGAATTTCGACAATCCCCGGCAGCGTAAAGGGCGCCAGCGCCGAGGTAATGACGACAACGATCAGCACCAGCGCGCTGTTTCCCCCGACCATGTTGGAGATCATCGGAGAGACAACGCCGGAAGAAACACCGCTCAAAAGCATGGCGGCCAGGGCGTATTTCGGAGCAATGAAATAGAAAATAAAATAAACGGCTACCGGCAGGGCGATCAGCTTCAGAAAGGTAAGCGTCACAATCTGCACGGTGTGCCCCTTGAGTGCCTTCCAGACGGCGGCCAGATCGATGGCCAGATAGCTCAGAAAGAAATTCAGCATCAGACAATAAAAGGGATATTCTTTAAACCGCGAACCGAAATCGGGAAAAATAACCGCAACGGCCATGGAAGAAATGACCACGATGACGAGGATGATGTCGTTGATGCGAAAAGCTGACGGCATGGATTGGAAATATCAGAGCCGGTGTAAAATGTAAACAGGCGATTAATAACGGTGAATGGTGAATCGAAAAGATAGATTTAAGATTTAAGTAATTAAGTAAAAGATTGAATAGAGGATGGTGAGGTTAAGATTGCCGCAACGCCTCCATAGATTCCATGCCGGGCGATGACCATTTTTCACCCTTCTTCAGTTTCTGCCCTCAAAAACGGGAAGATTACCGGACTCATAAGTTCATTTTTCGTTAAATGTGTTCTTTTTGTCAGGCCTTCCCTCCGACACGAATTTTTGAAACAGTCTTCAGCGTGCCCCAAACGCCGAAATGTTCCATCGTAATTTTCCGGTACATGGCATCATGCGTCATCGGCGGCACGTACCTTTTTTCATTAAAAAGTTATCTTTTACTCACCTGTTTTTTTTGCATCCTTAAAATTCATTGGGGATGGGTTATCATTTCAATCTCCTTGGGAACTAAATCTGCAAATCTGACCGCCATGCCCTTGGCGGTACTGTTGAGCACCTTGCCCATAACCCAGAATGTTTTATTGAAGGACGTGGCCGTGATTTTAGCTTTTACTTCGGTGCCTTCATCAAGAGGAGTTCCGGCCGCCAGATACATGCCATCCCGGCTGAGGTTCATGACCTGGGCAATTTGCTGGATCTGCTTGCCCCGAGACAGACCTTCGACATCGCAGGGGAAGTTCACCCTGCTGCGCTCTTGACTGCGGCGTTCTTCGTTGCTCCAGTACAGAGGAATATCCGCTTCTTTCTCCATAACCGGCTGCTGGATACGACCGGGCACGGCTTGCCGGTACCAGGCGACTTCCTCCTCGACAGCTTCTCTGATTGGCGTGTAGACAAACCCCAGTTCGCGTTCGGCCTTGCTGCCATCGGCAATAAAACCATGCTTCGTTGTCCGCATGGCATCGGTGGCCATACCCCAGAGCGGAGGACGCTTGATTATGTCGGCCAGCCAGGTCAGCAACCGGGCGTTGAACATCACCAAGAAATCAGGCATACGAAACATCGGCGGTGCTATACCCGAAACGTCGCTTATCAGGTCATAATAGTCTTCCATGGATAGACGGGTATTGCCGACGATATACTTCTCGCCCAGATTGTCCGGCTTCTCGGCTGCTTTGAGAATGGCTTCGGCCACGTCCTTGACATGGACAAACGTTGTAATCGTATCGTCGAAAACCGTGGCCGGCAAGCGACGTTCGATCAATAATTTTATTGTCGCCCCCGTCAGCTTTGGATCACCGCTGCCCATCACCCCGCAGGGATAGATAACCACCAGGGGCAAGCCTTTTTCGCGGTAAAGCTGCCAGGCGATCTGCTCGCCGGATAATTTGGTTCGGCAATATTCGCTTTCCCTCTCCGGAGCCAGCGGGGTTTCTTCCCTGATGGGAGATTCCTCGGGTTTGCCCCAGACGCCAATGGTGCTGACGTGAACAACCTTGGACACACCGGCTTCCAGGGCACACACCATGACATTGTGCGTACCTTCGACATTGATCTTCCTGTAAACGGTTTTATCCGGTTCCCACCATGAATACACATTGGCCAGATTGAAAACCCAGTCGCAGCCCTGCATGCCTTCCTTGAGAGAATTTCTGTCGTTCACATCTCCAACGATAATCTCCGCGCCCAGATTTCTTAGCTCCTTTGTGTCGCTGGTCTTTCTCGCCAGGCAACGTATTGTATGTTCGGTTTGCGCCATGCGTCGCACCAGGTGTCGCCCGATGAAACCGGTTCCCCCCGTAATAAATACCTTCATATTACATTCCTCCCTTTGACTAAGCCTCGCGGGCGGTGGAAGTTTCAAGAGCCGATGCCTCTCCGTCCGCAAGGAAAGAATTTTTAATTACGGGCAAAGGCTACGGCTTTCTTTGCCCGTAGGGGTTGACTTCAATACAATTAAGCAAAGGAGCCTCCCAAGGGCGCAGTACCCTTTTGGAGGCTGACGATCGGCAACTTCTGACAAATCCTTTTCACGACAGACTCCGGAGAGTTGAATGTTGGTTAACGGATTAACAGATCACATAAATATATTTTTCATTTCTTCCGAATACAAGTACAGGAGAGGCATCGTGTGCATGGAGATTATTTGACCAGGAGGACAGAATTCCACACCCGCTTCACAAGACCCGTCACTGACGATTACTTTGGCCCATTTAACTTTTGCCTCCGTCGTCATCAGTTGTTGCATATTTTCCAGTTTGATATCCATCTGCAGCAAGGTATCAACGGGCAGCAAACTATTGGCATGAATTCTGGCGCCGGAAGCAGAGATGTCCTCGCAATAGTCGTAGAATTTTTTTTCTTCAGGATGATTATCTTCCGCGGAAAAAACAGATATAACGGTCTCGTGAATTTCATCCCGTCGTTTTTCCTTTCTTCTCTCGTCCATAATGTCAGGCATTTTTATCTCCTTTCATTTGAGCGAATTAATTTTTGGAATAATTAGACTGTTTCCCGTCCTCCGTCCCTCTCCCCGATAAAGAACTTTGAGAAATTTTTATACTGTCAGCTTTTTTCATCCGGAAATACTGTTTTTATATCCGCCAGGGGAACAACCTCCATCTTCATGAGATCGCTCCATACCAGGGTGGATGTCAAGGCGGCTTTGGGATCGTCTCCTTCAAGAAGGATGAACCCCCTGCCTCCGCCGACATCAAACCATTCGCCGAGTTTTTTCATGCCCGGACTGAGAGCGTTTCCTTTCTTTTCCAAACGTCTTTTAATCAGGGCATCTCTCTGTCCCGGTTCCCACGTGTAAATATTCATGAAAAGCATATTTTGCCTCCTTTTTATTTGGGCCTTGCAGACGTTGGAAATGCGACAACCAGTTCTCCCACTGTCTGCAAGTAAAGAATATTTTATTACAAGCAAAGGTTATGATTTTTCTTGCCCCGCCGGGTTGGCTTGCATGAAAATAATAAAGAAGCCTCCAAAGGGCGCAATAACCCCCTGGGGGCTAAAAACGGGCAACTTTTGATAAATCCTTTTCACAAAGCACGTCAAAAGGTTGAAGGTTAGGTGGTCGGGTTAAACGGGTTACAGAGGAATAACTGGTTTTTTGTTACTCCTTAAACAGGAGACTGTCAATAGGGAATTTGCCGCCTTCAAATTGGCCAAAAACAAGAGGGGATTTTCCAGGCAGAAAAAGGTAATTATAGAAACAAAAGCGAGCGGTTACATTAAGCGCCCGCCTTCGTAAAAAGACCCCGTAACCTTGCCGTGGTTAGGGGGTCTTTCTCGTTTCTCCGAAATCCGAATAAGTTGCAAACTTATTTCACAATCGTAACTGTCTCAAGGACAGCTTCAACTCTGCGGTTCTTTTGTTTCCCTTCCGTCGTATCATTGTTGGCTATCGGTTTGCTTTCGCCATAACCGGCAGCGGTAAGGCGGGAACCGTCAATTCCAAACTTGTCAATCAGATACTGGCGAACGCTGTTGGCCCGCGCCTCGGATAATTTCTGATTGTAGTCATCAGCGCCCACATTATCGGTATGGCCTTCGATTACGCCCTTCGTTTTGGGATACTTTTTCATGAAATCGGCTACCCGCTTGATTTCGTCGGAATATTTATCCTTAACAATTGCCTTATCGGTATCGAACAGGACGTGAAGAGTTATTGTTACCTTTTCTTTCACCGGTTCCGGGGCCGGGGCAACTACCGGTTGCGCACAGCACTGGGGGAAAAGCTTACAGTCACAAGCTTTGATCGTTTCATCAATGGTGAGATCCGGTAATCCGCCCGGCCGGGCCTCAACATTAACTGCTGTAATAAAAGCCATTATCATCACTACCGCTACTAACATACAAATCTTCTTCATAACATTCTCCTTTTATTACTACCTTTATAATATTTTTGAGGAAAAGACCGCTCATGTTCATGCTGTCTTCCCGCTAACAACCACCGTGGGACATGGTCACCTGCAGGTTATTTAATAGCAGAATCATCATGATTAATCAAACACAGCCGCTCAGAGCAAGGCTCTCATAGCAACGTTTTTTATCGGGACGCTTTGCCTCTTTCGGCAAGTTCTTGAAGCAGGGCGCGGTTGATCAGCCGGATGCTGGCCCCTTTCACCTCTATAAGCTCCTTATTTCTCATGTCTCCCAGCGCGCGGGAAAGCGATTCCGGACCGGTACCCAGCAGATTGGCCAGCTGCACTTTGGAGATATTCAGCTTGATTAAATCCTTGTTCCCCTGTTCTTTCGACAAATAAAGCAGATAAGCCGCCAGACGACCGGGGATTTCCTTCAGCGACAGATTCTCTACCTGGATGGTAAATTCCCGCAGTCGCGTGGAAAGAAGTGCCAGAATATTCATAATCAGATCAGGCTT
>JAJFTS010000115.1 GCA_021372815.1 Deltaproteobacteria bacterium
AACCGTCACCAAGGCGACCAATGCGGAAATTATTGATCTGGGCATTTCCTCGCTTCCTACGGTCAGCAAGGATAATACCGACCGTAACCGGACGTCGCCCTTTGCGTTTACCGGTAATAAATTTGAATTCCGCGCGGTAGGATCATCACAGAACATCGCGTCACCGACTCTGGTCATCAACACCATCGTTGCGGAAAGCCTTGATGAACTGGCGGAAAAGATTAAAGCCAAAGAAACAAAGAACATCAATCAGGCAGTCTTCGAAATCCTGAAAGACGAGATCACCTACATTAAGCCGATTCTTTTCAATGGCGACAACTACAGTAAGGAATGGGAAAAAGAAGCGGAAAGAAGAGGTCTGCCCAACGAAAAGACCACGCCCACAGCCTTAAAAGCTATGATTACGAAAAAAGGGTTGGATATTTTCGAAAAGTATGAGGTGCTCTCCAATCTGGAAGTGAAATCGCGACAATTAATTCATCTAGAACGTTACATCAAAGATCTGGAAATAGAAGTCAAATGCCTCAATAATATTTGCCTGAATCAGATCATTCCGGTAGCCGTGGATTATCAAAAGAAACTGGCTGATGCCATCAATCGCACCAAGGAGGCTTTGGGTTCCGCAGCCGTCGTTTCGTCCGAGATTGAACTTCTCAAAAAAATCATCGACCTGATTAACAGTATTTATGCGATCAATAAGGAAATTCAGCAAAAGGTGGAAGCGGCCGAGAGTCTGTCGGATGAACAGAAAAAAGCGGAGGCTTTGAGCGCCAAAGTCAAGCCGATGATGGATGAATTAAGGGAATATGTCGACGCTCTGGAAATTCTGGTCGATGATGAAATGTGGCCTCTGCCGAAATTCTGGGAGATGCTGTTTATCAGTTAATGAACGACGGAAACCATCAAGGGTCAGCAGGGTATGCTGACCCTTATCTTTCAGATTGACGAAGCAGAAGAAAAAAGCTAGACACTCCCCGCTTGTATAAATCAGCAGGAGAAAATATCCGATGTCCGCTTCAGTGCATATAAGCAATCAACACCGTTTTTCACTCCATTTTTTGTCGGGAGATAACATATAAATGCCGCTTATGAATCAAAAACGAAAAGCCTTGCTGGTTCTGGAAGACGGCGGTGTTTTTGAAGGATTTGCCTTTGCCGGTGATGGCGAAACAATGGGTGAAGTTGTTTTTAACACGGGCATGACCGGATATCAAGAGGTGATCACCGATCCTTCTTACAAGGGGCAGATTGTCGCCATGACCTATCCGCTGGTTGGAAATTACGGGATCAACGACGAAGATATGGAATCGGCCGGCATCCATCTGGAAGGTTTTGTTGTCAAAGAATATCAGCCCCATCCCAGCAACTGGCGGATGTCGAAAAGTTTAAAATCCTTCTTGGAATCTTACGGAAAGATCGGCATTGAAGGAATCGACACGAGAGCGCTGACGCGGCGCCTGCGTCTGTCGGGCGCAATGAAAGGAATCATTTCCACACAAAGTAAGGATATAAGGTCGCTGCTTCAGAAAGTGAAAGCCTGTCCGGGACTGATCGGCCGCGATTTAGTGAGAGAAGTATCCTGTACCACGCCTTATCTCTGGAAGAATGGCGAGGCGAAGTTGGAAAAACTTCCTGTCAGAAAGTCCGCTCAAAAATTACGGGTGGCCGTTCTGGACTGCGGTGTCAAATACAACATTCTACGGCTTTTGGAAAAAAACGGCTGTGAGGTATTTGTCTTTCCCGCTTCTTCTTCCGGAAAAGATATTCTGGCCCTGAATCCCGACGGCGTTTTGCTTTCCAACGGTCCCGGGGATCCGGCGGCTCTTCCCTATATCGTTGATACCGCGCGCGATGTCATCGGCAAAGTGCCGGTTTTCGGCATTTGCCTGGGGCATCAGATTATTGGCCAGGCGCTCGGCGGTTATACGGAAAAACTGAAGTTCGGGCATCACGGCATTAATCAACCGGTAAAAAATGTGGACACAGGGCGCGTCGAAATTACATCGCAGAATCACGGCTTTGTCGTCGTTCCGGAATCAGTGGATAAGAAAGCGAAAGAAACATACTACAATTTAAATGACAAAACGTCTGAAGGAATGCGAATGTCGCAGGCATTCAGTGTACAATATCACCCCGAGGCGGCTCCGGGACCACGGGATACGGAATATTTATTTGCGCAGTTTGTAGAACTAATGAAGAAAGGAAAGGGGAAGAAAAAGTGATTCTGATTATTGATTTCGGTTCTCAGTACAATCAGCTTATTGCCCGGCGGGTCAGAGAAAATCATGTTTACTGCCAGATCGAACCTCCTGATATTTCCCTTACGGCAATCAGAGCGC
>JAJFTS010000071.1 GCA_021372815.1 Deltaproteobacteria bacterium
CGCACCTCCGAAAGAACATTGCCCGGATGATAATGGTCGATAGCCAATCCCAGCAGGACAGCTAAAACAAGGCCCGTCATGGAAAAAATCGCGATGAAGAAAATCGCTGATGCAGGTTGAATATATAAGCTCCCGATTCCAAAGTTTAAAATAATCAGAGCCGCGTAAAGCAAGGTCCCTATACGAACAAAACGAATGGCGGCATTTCCTTTTTTATAAAGAACAAGGCCAAGGGCCGTAAGTTCCGCCCCAAGTAAAAGACCGAAAAGCGGCTGAAAGGCCAGCCAATCGTTACTTTGCATTACCACGGGCAGAGGAAGTCCCGTAATCATGATCAAACCGAGAATAGAATAGAAAAAACCGGTAAGCAGGAAGTAGAAGGCGCATTCGGTTCTGGTCACGGACTGCCGTAAACTGAAATTGAGATTGGTAGAAAAAAATCTCCGCAAAGAAAACGGAAGCAGAGTTTCTTTTTCTTCGGCAAGCCGATCCATTACTTCGGCAGTAAAATTTTCCGGAGGCTGCTTCCGGCCGGAATTTTTCATTGCTTCAATTAAAACGTGGAATTGTTCCGGATTTTTATCTTTGTTTTGAAACATTATTGTAAAATCTCCCTTTCATGAATATATACAACTAAAACTGAGGAAAGTCACATTTTCTCAAAATATTTTTGTAATTTTTCCAATCCTCTGTATATTCTCATTTTAACGGCGCTTTGCGAAGCCCCGGTTATTTCAGCAATCATCTCAAAGGAAAGCCCCTGATAAAAACGCAAAATCAGCAATTCCCTCAGTGGTGGTGATAATTTGCCAAGACAAATTTCCAGTTTTTTTTCACGTTCCCGGCTTAATGCTTCCGTATCTCCATCTCCGGTTTCCGGCAAATTGGTCTTTTCTGCAAAAAAAGTAATATTGCCGGAAGATGTGTTGAAATTATGGAAAAATTTCTGACGCCGACCTGCTTTTTTAAGATGGTTGCGGATAAGATTCAGGCTGATTGTATAAAGCCAGGTATAAAACCGGCGATTCGTATCGTAATGGGACAATTCCCGGAAAGAAATTAAAAAAGCTTCCTGTGCGATGTCCTGGGCATCCTCTATATTATTTGTCATCCGGTAAGCTAAATTATAAACGGGCGTCTTATATTCTTCGACAAGCAAAGCGTAAGCCTGCCGGTCTCCCTTTAAAACCCTGACAACAATTTCGGCTTCGGTGTGTTGATCCATTCGCACCCTTTAGAGGACAATAATTATGAAACTGCCGAAACATCAGCATTAAAAAATTTCATTTATATTATTACCGTGCCAGCCCAATATCAAGTAAATTCAACATAATATTAATTTCAAATGCCCGGCTATCAGGAATATTTTTGGACAAAGTTGATAAAAAATAGTACGTAAAACCGAAAAACGTGGAGGCTGTTTTCATGCTGCTCGATAAGACTGTTGCAGTTGTTGTTCCCGCGTATAACGAAGAAAAACAGATTAGACATGTTTTGGAAACAATGCCTGATTTTGTTGATCGCATCATTGTTGTCAACGACTGCTCCAGCGACGATACCGCCTCCGTTGTTCTCGATTACGTCCGTAAACAAACATCTTCCCCGACAATCATCAAGAACAATGCCGGCGATCATTGCGATAATAAATACAGCCGCGCCGATAATCTGCTAAAAGAAAAACGACGGACAGATATGCAATATTTCATCCCCTCGGAAATTGCCAATGCCAATCCCGAGACCGATCGTATCATTTTAATCAATAACCTGAAAAACGGCGGTGTGGGCGCGGCGATTGCCCGCGGTTACAAATGGTGTCTGGACCATAACATCGAATGCACCGCATCCATGGATGGCGACGGTCAGATGGATCCGGCGGAACTGGAATCAATTTGCCTGCCCATCGTCAGTGAAGAAGTTGATTGCGTCAAGGGCAACCGGTTGATTCACGGCAGCGCTCCGATGGTCATTCCGAAAACCCGTTACCTGGGCAACGCGATTCTATCTATTTTAACAAAAATCGCATCCGGTTACTGGCATATTTCCGACACGCAGTGCGGATACCGGGCTCTTTCTCCGGCTGCGCTGACTTCAATCAAATTGCCGGACATTTATAAAAGTTACGGCATGCCCAACGATATTCTGATTAAATTAAATATCGCGTTTTGTACGCTGAAGGAAGTTAAAATCAAACCGATATACAATATTGGAGAGTCTTCCAAGATGAAGTTCCATAAAGTTATTCCGCGTATCTCATGGCTTCTTTTCAGATCTTTTTTCAAACGTCTATGGATAAAATATCTTTTCCGTGATTTTCATCCTTTGTTTTTGCTTTATCATTTCGCCCTGTTTCTGGGTATTTTTACAGTACCCTATGCCGTTAAAATAATTTCCATAGTTATTTCCGGCGGCAAGGTTTCTCCTGTCACGATGCTGGCCTTTTTCTTTCTTTTTACCGGCAGCTTTCAGTCTCTTTTATTCGCGATGTGGATGGA
The DNA here is from genome assembly GCA_021372815.1 of Deltaproteobacteria bacterium. Classification (GTDB taxonomy): domain Bacteria; phylum Desulfobacterota; class Syntrophia; order Syntrophales; family Smithellaceae; genus Smithella. Next base: position 2,493 of record JAJFTS010000071.1, read on the forward strand.
TATTCAGGATAATGAAAGGCTTTACAAATCTTAATTGAAATTTAATTATATAACAGAAAATAATTACCTTTTAGATTGAATCCAGAAGTCCGGCATAATTTTTTTCAACTTTTATCCAATCATAATTCTCGACCGCAAATTGACGCATATGTTCTGTTTCTTTTTTATATTTTTCCATATTTTGAAGCATATACTTTACTTTTTCGGCAATTCCGTGAGGGTCCTGAGGAGGAACGATTTCCAGTAATTTTTTTGCCTGGTCCGCGGCAAATACGGGAAGATCCGTGACGATGGCCGGTGTTCCGGAACTCAATGCTTCCCGGACCACCAGTGAATAGCCTTCCGAAAGGGACGGAAGGATGAAGATATCCGCGGTTGCAAAATACCGGGGAAGTTTTTCATGTTCCACATATCCCAAAAAGCAGATGTTCTTCTCCAAATCCGCCCTTCTCGCCATGATTTTCATTTCCTCCAGAAGACCTCCGCTTCCAATCACGACGAGTTTGCATCGGGGATAGTCACGGCAAATCTCCGTCATGGCTTCCACGAGAAAGCGAATGCCTTTCTGCTCAACACAACTGCCCACGAACAGCAAAAATTCTCCGACAATGTCCAACTCCTTTTTCAGGGAAAGATCTTTATTTTCCGGACTGAATTGATTCGTGTCAATGCCCATGGGACAGACAAAAATATTATCTCTCGGCACCATCTTCCTGACTTCAGTCTCAAGGGCTTTACTCACAACGGTCAGGCAGTCAACCCGGGAAATGATGAATTTCTTCAATATCTTCCCAAAAGGATTATTGAAGCTCCAGAAATCACTGCCGTGTATTGTTGCAAGAATTTTGATTTTTCTGTTGCATATCATTTTATAAATGACGGCAACCAGTCCCTGAGGTATTATCCAGTGCGCATGGATAATCTGAACATTTTCTTTCCTGACAATCCTCACCAGGCTGATGAACTGGAATAAAATATAGAAGGGGATA
>JAJFTS010000074.1 GCA_021372815.1 Deltaproteobacteria bacterium
CTATGGAAAATACCTTCGTAACTTCAATAGCTTCATCAAAGGAGAGGTCCGGCAAAATTGTCGGCAATCTTTTGGCCAGCATGCTTTTTCCGGATCCGGGAGGGCCGATCATTAGAACATTATGACCACCGGCTGCCGCAATTTCCAGAGCTCTTTTGGCCTGCTTCTGCCCTTTTATTTCATTAAAATCCAGATCGTATCTATTTGTTTTTTGAAAAATTTTATCCATATCCAGAGACAGCGGCTCAATGCTCTTCCGGCCTTCCAGAAACTCTACGACATCCGGCAGCGTTTTGATGGATATGACATTTATTCCTTCCACCATAGCCGCTTCAGTGGCGTTCTCTTCGGGAACAAAAACAGTTTTCATTCCCATTTCTTTGGCCTTGAAGGTAACAGACAAAACACCGCTGACGCCTTTGATGCTGCCGTCCAGAGAAAGTTCTCCGATGAACAAACAATCAGGCAAGGCCGTCTCTTTAATCAGTTCTTCAGCGGCCAGAATGCCCACGGCAATCGGCAGATCAAATCCCGTCCCTTCCTTTTTAATATCGGCCGGGGCCAGATTGATGGTGACGTGACTGCGGGGGAAACGATAACCGGAATTTTTTATGGCGGCTTTAATCCGGTCCCGGCTTTCCTTGACCGAAGCGTCGGGCAAACCGACCGTAGCAAATTGCGGCAATCCCTGCGAGGTGTCCACCTCGACAAACACCGGATAAGACTCCATACCAATGACGCTCATGCTGTTTACTTTAACGAACATAACGCCTTCTTAAAATTTTATTTGGGAATACTAATTTATGGAACTATTTGTATTAAAATACTGAATCTTAAATTTTAATCAATTTAAAAATCATAAATATCAAGGATTCCAGCCGGCAAGTCTTGCCCATAGCCACCAGGCGGCGCGTCCCTTTAACACACAATTTAACTTTTGACTGTGGGCACAACTATCGCAACTTGTTGCTAAAGCTGTTAGGGGGTGACCAGGATTTGCGTTAATCCAGCTTGTCGCCCAGTTTCCATTGTCATAGTCGCAATTGTCATTAGCATTTAAAGCCATATAGTTGGTCGCGCCGTCAGGATCATAGCTTTCAATATCAGCAAAGTCAAAAAGGATTTTATTGTTGGCTGTGCAGTAATCGCGTATTTGCTGATTGCGTACATTCAGATTGCCGCTTTCACCGCCCCCATCAAGATGCCCCGTCATATAAACAAATTTAACGTTGGGATAATCCTGCTCTAGCTGGTTCATCAGGCTAAGATAGGTATTTATATTGTCCTCCGAAGCGGAGCTTACCTGTCCGCACCAGGACCAGATAACGACATTGACATCCGGATTGGCATCCAGATAATTTCGGGTTGCTGTAGCCCAGGACGTAAGGTCGGGATTGCCCAGATCGCTGGCACCTGAAAATGGCGAGTCACGCAAATCAAGGCCGTTGTATAAACTATCTGCGGCAGCCAAAGCGTCCATTCCGGTAATAATCTGACTGCCGTGTGAAGTATGTCCGTAAGCGATATGCAAGTCGGATTTAGCCTGTTCGATGGCGCTCTGCGGTATGGAACCAAAATCAGCCGCGGCCAGATGATCCACCACAATCGCTTCTGCATCTGACGGATTACTCGTACCGCTGCCATCGCCGCCGCTACTACAATTAATGAACAGCAAAGATATAAAAACACAAAAAACATAAATAAATTTACGGGGTATTTTAGAAATCATATTTTATCACGCATCTTCGTAATCACTGATTTAATTTACATTATTTTAGCAGATATATAATGAGAACAATCCTTTATGTCAATTAATATTTCTTCAGAATGAACAATTTGGAACCGGCACAAATAACAACGTCGCACAAAAATGTTTCATCGAAACAGACGCCGTAAAAAAATTTTTTACGTTTCTTGACTCATGAATTGGCCTATGTTAAGGTTCGTAAAAATCGAGTGATTCAATATAAAATTCCAAAAACAATAGACGATGAAGACGATGAAAAAGTTATCACATGTTAATAATGAAGGTGACGTTCAAATGGTGGATGTCACAAAAAAGACAGAGACAATCCGCGAAGCAAAAGCACAGGGGATTGTCAAAATGGATGCCCGCACTCTCAAATTAATAGAAGAGGGACAAATCACCAAGGGCAATGTTCTGACAACGGCCAAAATTGCCGGTATCATGGCAGCGAAGAAAACGGGAGAGATTATTCCTCTTTGTCATCCGCTGGAATTAACGGGAATTGACCTGACTTTTAATATCGATCATAAAAAATCCCTGATTGTGATAGAAGCCGTCGTGCGCATCACGGGAAAAACCGGTGTAGAGATGGAAGCGTTGACAGCGGTCAGCGTTGCCGCTTTGACTATTTACGACATGTGCAAGGCAGTCAATAAAAAAATCATCATCGGGGATATCATGCTTCTGGAAAAAAGCGGCGGCAAAAGCGGAACTTTTATCCGAAACAAATCAACCTGAAATTTTTACTTGAAACAAGAAATCAAACCGGAATTTAAACGATGGAGCAGAATATTTTTAAAATCAGAAAAGCATTCCTTGTACCTTTCACCGCGATTGTCGCGCTTCTTAGCTTATTGTTATTACTAAGCTTATTGAAAGGACAACCGTTGGAAAAAACGATTCTGGCTGTTTCCTTTGCCGGCACTTTGCTTGTTGGGATAGAAACGGCAGAACGAAAAATTTCCTTAACCCCGGACGGCTTAAAAATAAAAAAATTCTTTCGCACAAAAGATCTCACCTGGCCGGAAATTACACATCTGGGGGTTTTCAATCTGAACAAAAAAGCCTATTTTCTGTTAACAACCACTAAAGGATTTTGTTTTTTTTCCAACATGTACGAAAACCACGCTTTACTTATTCGTTCCATTGTGAATAAGCTGGACGCCGAAAGAGTAGAAGCAGAAGTTAAAAATTACCTGGAAAATCCTCTCGAGTGGCGTTCAGTAATAGTAATCAGCTGGGTGGTTGTTCTAATTATTATTGCTTTTATAATTCAAAAATTGCTATTAATTTAGTTTTTGCGC
>JAJFTS010000118.1 GCA_021372815.1 Deltaproteobacteria bacterium
GCCCGCGAATTGCAGGATGCCGGCGCCAAATATATTTTTATTACCGATTCAGCGTTTAACGCCAGTTACGATCATAGTTCTCAGGTCGCGCAGGCGTTTATAGAAGCGGGTGTTTCCATTCCGTGGGGAGGTTTTTTCGTGCCCACTTTTCCGCCGGCTGATTACTTTCGACGCCTGGCTGACGCCGGCTTGACGCATGTGGAATTCGGCACGGAATCTTTATCGGATAAAGTGCTCGCCAATTTGCGCAAACCCTTTTCGTCCGAAAATGTTTTCACCGCGCATAAACAAGCGCTTGATGCCGGTCTGCATGTTGCCCATTATTTTTTGCTGGGCGGCCCGGGCGAAAACGAAGAGACTCTGCAAAAAACACTTACCGGAATTGAAAAACTGGAAAAAGCTGTTTTTTTCTTCTTCGGCGGTGTCCGTATTTATCCGCACACGGATTTATACGACGTTGCCGTGCGTGATGGTCAGATTGCCGCGGGAGAAAATATTCTGCCGCCTGTATTTTACCGTTCGCCGGAAATAACCGTTGAAGAAATTATGCAGATGGTGGAAAATTACGCCAAAGGCCGTCCGAACTGGCTGATCGGAGCCGGCGAAGTAAAAACCGCCCGTATTTTACCCAGACTCTACCGGCGGGGATTTACGGGGCCGTTGTGGGAGTACCTGATTCAGTAGAAACAGCGGACTGTTGAAACACGCTCATACCCTAAAGGGCACCATGGTCTGTCCCGATATGATCGGGATTGCGCTGCAAACCGCACCGCTCGACGTATGTCTGTATACGCCTCGCGGTTCGCTTTTTGCGCGCCTAGCATCTGAGCATTTTTGAACAGTCCGTCTGGAGTGCTCAAAAGTTCTGAACTGGCGGAGGTGTCCCGATGTGGAATCGGGACGGAGGTGGATAAGGTCATTCATGAAAAACAAATTTTTATCTTTCAGCCCCGCTCAAATTGCCGGAATAATTCTTTTATCTGTTGCCATTGCAGTATTTTTCTTTAATCCCCTGCTGGCGGTGGCTGTCGCCGGTTTTTATATTGTTCTTTGTGTGGCCGCTTCTTTTTTTCCGCAGAGCAGTTTTTATCTGCCCGTCATCAGCCGCGGCAATACAGGTAAAAATCAGGTCGCGCTGACTTTTGACGATGGACCGGCTGAGCCGACAACCAGACAGATACTGGATTTGCTGGACAAATATTCGGTGAAAGCGACTTTTTTTGTTTCCGGTATCAACGCCATGAGGCATCCGGAAATAATTTCCGAAATAATCGCCCGCGGACATGCCGTTGGCAACCATTCTTTTCATCATAATCCCTTTTTGATGCTGGGCAGCTATCATTACCTCTATGAAGAAATATTCCGGGCGCAGGAAGTTCTGAAAAAAATGAGGATCGATACATTGGCCTTCCGGCCGCCGGTGGGAATCATCAGTCCCAAACTGCCCGTTGTTCTGGATAAGCTGGGGATGTTCTGTGTCACATTCAGTTGCCGCGCGTTCGATGCCGGTAACCGCCGCGTTAAAAACCTTGGCTTGAAAATTCTTAAAAAAGTAAAACCCGACGATATTATTTTGCTGCACGATGTTCCGCCGCCCGGCAAAGAAGACGGCATTATTTTATTAGCGGACATAGAAGCTATCCTGGCGGGGCTTATGGTGAAGAATTTAAAGGTCGTGCCGCTTGCCGAGTTAATCGGCAGAGAAATTAACTGAGGCTGTTGAAAAAGGCTCATATGCTGCGTTGCGTTTCGGCTCTCGCATGCTCACGTACGCTTAAAGTACGCTCCGCTGCTCGATCCTCACGCGCCTTGCCTCTAAACCTTTTTGAACAGCCTAAAATGCCTACGTTATTCTTTCTTTCAATCAGGTCAATTTACTTTTTTACCAGCGTCCCTCTCACCCTCGCCTTAGAAACTTAGTATTTTAGGGGCGTCCCTGCGCCCGTTATCCGCCTTTGTATAGTGTTTCGAGGCTGGCGGGTTAGCCCAAACTCAATCTTCGGCAAAGGTCGAAGTGGTTTTTATCCGGTCCAAGGCAGCGCTATGAATGGGATTAAACCGAATGCCCAAAGGCATGGATGACCTGATACCGTAAATGGATGTCTGGTCGCCTGATCATCAGGCTGACCCACTGGAAAGAATGAAAAAGATCGGAAGGAGAAAAAGGGATTAATAATAAACCGCTGGTGGCATCCGGTCTGGTCAGGGGAAATCTCCGTTTTCCTCTTGACAATTCTTATCATGGATGTCCCCGGATTTTACCCCATTATGGCTATATTTATTTGCCGAGGTAATAGTATAAAGTGCGACTTAAAGACCGCACACTTTACGGTTTGGCCCTACTTGCTTGATTGATTGCCGGTAACCAAGATCTTCATTTTCCTTACGCTTTGTTTCCAGATTGACAAACCATGGCATATCCGTGCTCAGTTTTAAAAATAGATTCGTCGCTCGCATTTCAAAATGCTCGGGAAGTGCCTCCTCAATCCAAACACCATTACGATAGACGTATTTATTGTAAACCTCACAAGCGATACTAATGCTCAGAATCGTATATACAATGGGCTGCCCCGCTTCCAAGTCAAGGATCAAAGGTATTTCCGGATATCTTCCTTCATCGATTTTTGTCGACCGCCACTCAATTCTTGTTTCTGAATCAACTGGATAAGCAAAGTTGATGCGATACTCTTTGGGTTTGGAAAGAGTTGGATTTGATGCCAATTCGCCACCGCCACCCTCTCTGATTATTCGCCTTTTAACAACAATGATTCGGCCATCGCTCAGTTGTACCTCTTCTTTCCAACTCGCCGAAGCTAAAAATCCACAGGCATTTATGCTTATGACCGCCATTGCGATAAAGACAAGTAAGGCAATTATGACGATGCTGCTTTTATTACGAAATATTCTATTTTCTTTTTTCATAATTCCGATCTCCATAAATAAGGGGGCAGTTCTATTATTCCGAATAATCCCTTTATTTTTTCTCATAAAATCCTCCTTAAAAAAATCCAAAGGGGTCTTTGTTTGGCTCACGTCAGCAGTTTTTCAACTGCTTGCACCCTTTGCCATGATTTCATTCATAATCACGATTTGAGTCCGGCCATTTTTTTCATCCATGCGGCGGCGGTTTTGCGGCCGGTTATTTTCTGGAAGCCGACGGGAAATAATCTTTTAAGCCAGTCCAGCACGTAAGCGTCCGTCCCGACCATGATGCGCATTTTGTTTTTCTTGATTCCGGCGATGATGATTTTAGCAGCTTTGTCCGCTGAGGTGCCGGCCATTGCCTTGTTAAAAATGGCGAGCGCATCTTCACGCACCAGCGATGGATCACACGATTTATAGAAACGGGCATTATTGGCGATGTTGGTTTTGATGCCGCCGGGATGAACGCAGGCGACTTTCACACGGGTGTCGGCCAGTTCCTGGGCCAGTGTTTCGGTGAATCCGCGAACCGCGTACTTTGCCGTGCAGTAGGGGCCGTTGTTGGGATTGGTGAAGATGCCGTTTACGCTGCTGATATTGACGATGTGTGCAGCGTCCTGCTTTTTCAGATAGGGCAGAAATTCCTTGCATCCGTAAATGACGCCCCACAAATTGATGCCCATGATCCATTCGAAGTCTTTGTAACTGACGTCTTCCAGTGTTTCGAGAAGCAGCACGCCCGCGTTGTTGATGATCAGGTGAACCGCGCCGTGGGCTTTTGCCGCGTCTTCAGCGTATTGTTTGACCTGTTCGCGGTTTGCGGTGTCCACTTGATGCGTTGTGATCCGCACGGTTTTATTCCACGCGCGTGCCATGTCCGCGGTTTCCTGGAGGCCCGCTACGTTGATATCGGAGATGGCCAGATGACAGCCTTCATCCGCCAGATTCAGCGCGAGCGCCCGGCCGATGCCGGAAGCGGCGCCGGTAATGGCGGCAACTTTACCTTTGAGATTTTTCATAGGGCCTTAACCTGCAAAATATATTAAACGCTTTAAACGGTGAAGCTTTGTTTGTGAAAAATGGTGCGACTTGTAATTTTTGAAGTAACGTTACTTTCCCGTAATTTTTTCTTCTTTTGCTAATTTAATTGCTTCCGCTATCTGTCTCTCTGTCATGTATTTTGGCAATATTTCGAGGCCTTGCTGAGCAAGTTTATCACCTGTTTGCGCCGCAATATAAAACCATTTATAAGCTTGTACATAATCCCGACTCACGCCTTTACCCGTCATATACTTATCACCAAGCATCAGTTGTGAGTTTACATAACCCTGTTCCGCTGCCTTACGGTACCATTTAACGGATTCTCTGTAGTTCTGTTCAACTCCAAATCCCTTTTGATAGTAAACGCCGAGATTATGTTGCGCATTTACATAACCCTGTTCGGCTGCCTTACGGTACCATTTGGCGGCTTCTTTGTAATCCTGAACAATTCCACCAAGGCCTTCTTCATAGAACTTGGCAAGGTTATACTGCGCAATAGAAACGTTTTGTTCAGCGGCTTTACGTGTCCATTTACTTGCTTCTCGATAATTTTGCGGGACACCTTTGCCTGCACCATAAATTGTGGAAAGATCATATTGCGCTTCTGCGAGCCCTTGATCGGCTGCTTTGCGCCACCATTTTTCGGCTTCTTTATAATTCTGCGTTAAACCTGCTGCCCCCCTGAAATATAGTAAACCGAGGTCATACTGTGCGTAAGGATCTCCTTTATCGGCAAGAGAACGCATCTCTTTGATGGCTGACTTATAATCACCTCTTTCTAAAGTGAGAACATAATCAGGTTTGGCTGTTATGCTGTATCTAAAGAAAGATTTTTGATTATCGGTTTCAGCTTTACAGGGCGCGCATGCAAGCCCTAACGCGAAAATTAACAGAAAAATGCAGATAACAGTATGATTCTTAGATGATTTCCTCAACATTTTTCTCATAAAGATTCTTTTATGCAAATTTTTATTCGTGAAAAAATGGTGCGATTTGTGATTCTTAAAGATGCGCTTTTATAAACGCATGGATTTTTATTGTCAATGTGAAAAAAAGAAGATTTCTATGACTATTTGAATTGCAACGCGAAAGAATCCCACGTCGCTTCGCTCCTGGGATAATTCCACTTACGCTTCGAACTTCGTCCCGATGAATCGGTACTCGTTCTTAGCGAGTGTCATTAATTTCTTGACGTTGTAAAAAAATTTTGATTGAAAAAACAAACAATGATATGAATTTACACTTTTTGGCGTGAACTTGATACAAACATCAGCCAATGAGGTATATTTATTGGATAATCAATGGAGTTTGTTAAAGGAAGTAAAATCAATAAATAATAATCATATCGAGGCATTAGCAGAAGTATCGGCCGATTCCCCCTGGTTTTCAGGTCATTTCCCGGGCGATCCGATTCTGCCGGGAATCGCTTTGATTCATATCGTTAAACAGGCAATTACTCAGGATGCTCTGAAAAAAGGTGATAATCTTCATTTGTATGCGCTTAAAAAAGTTAAGTTCACTCAGCCTGTCAGGCCGGGGGATGCTTTATCGGTCGGCATAAACGTCGAGAACACAGGAGAGGATATTTTGTTTTCTTTCAAAGTGCTCAAGAGGGAAAATGTTGTATGCAGCGGAATGATTGCCGCTAAAAAGACAAATCAATAAAAATAAATATAACGATGTAAGGAGGGAAGTGATGCCTGCAAGTCATGATATCAAAGGCATTATACGGCGCGTCGCCGAAATCATTATTGAGGAACTGAAACTTGAAGATGTTACCGCGGATACGTTTAATCCGGAGATGGATCTGGTGGATGAACTGGGGATTGACAGCATGGATCTGGCGACCATCGCATTGGTCCTGCAGGATGAGTATCAGATTACCATCGACGAAGACGATTATCCCAAATTAAAAACCATTTGCCTTATTGCCGGATATATTGAAGAAAAACTTACCGCCAGGAATTAACGGATAGAAATTTATTTGCCTATGCAGGTTAATCATAAAACAACTCCGGAATCAGCCAAACCGAAATTTTCCGAACTTTTGGCGCAGCCTGAAATTAAAGCACGCTGGGAAAAAGTGAAGAAATATTTTTTTCTGCGCGAATCGACTTACGATATGTCCAACCGCTGCAATATCCGCTGCGACGGCTGTTATTATTATGAAGGAGAAAAACAGTTTGCCAAAGAAATCGGCGATGTGAATGCCTGGCGGGAACTGATGAAGGCGGAGAAGGCGCGCGGCATTACTTATGTTGTTCTGGCGGGAGCGGAGCCGTCGCTTGTGCCGGAGTTGCTGGATGTCTGCTATCAGGAAATGTCCCTGGGCAGTATTGCCACGAACGGCTTCAAAAAAATACCGGAATCGGTCGGCTACAAACTGCATATATCCGTCTGGGGAAATGACGAAACCAGCCTGAGAATCCGGAAGGCCAAGAATCTTTTGAAGAAACAGATTGAGAATTATGAAAACGATCCGCGGGCTGTTTTTGTTTACACCTTTACGCGGAATAACATCGATGAGATAAAAGAAGTCGCCGATGAACTTGTTGCCCATAATTGCAGGCTGACGTTTAACGTTTTTTCCTCGCCGGTCGGCTACAAGGGAAATCTGCGGCATGATGACGAATCTCTCGGCCGGACGCGGCGAATGATGATAGAGCTTTTGAGTCAATATCCGCGCAATATTCTTTTTTCCGTTTATAACGCGGTTGCCCATACACATCAAAAAGGCCTGCATGATCTTTACGGCTGCTCCTACCCCCGCATGAATCCTTCGCAGGATATCGGACTGGGACGGTCCTTCCGGCAGTACCGGACCGATTTGAACTGGGACAGATCGGTTGCCTGCTGCGTACCGGATACCGATTGCGTTGACTGCCGGCATTATGCCGCCGGCTCGGCGGTGGTCACGGCGCGCCTGTACCGTCATGTGAACAGTATGGATACTTTTAAATCCTGGCTGGATTATGTGGACACCTATCTGGCTGTCTGGGTAATGGGCTACGAAAAGGGCGAGAATCTTTGTGCCAATGTTATAGAACCGCCGCGTGCGGCAACTTAATGTTGTCATTTCGAACAAGCGAAGCGAGACACTTAATTGATTATGGATACCGGCCTTCGCCGGTATGACGATGTTTCAGGGAGAGATGCAAGATAGATGAATACAGTAAGTTCACTGCTGGATAAAGAATGGTACGAAAGATATAGAAGAATTTCCAATCAGAATATCCGCAGTTCCATATACGACGTGACCAACCGCTGCAATTTGCGCTGTAAGGGCTGTTTTTTCTTTTCTTCGGGAGAACATCAGGCGGCTCCTGAAGAAATGGATATCAGAAAATGGGAAGATTTTATTGATCGCGAAAAGGCAAGAGGCGTGAATCTGGCGATTTTGATCGGCGGCGAACCGACTCTCTGCATGGATCGCGTGGAGGCATTCTACAAGCGCCTGCCTACCTATTGCGCCACCAACGGTTTGATTAAGGTTCCGCGTGACAAATTTCC
>JAJFTS010000097.1 GCA_021372815.1 Deltaproteobacteria bacterium
TCTGAATCCAGAACCCTGCGGCGTTTCAATGAAATCAACATTGATCGGTTTAGCCTGCTCATAAATATCTTTTTCTATCACAAACTTTGTTCCTTTTTCATCAAAAACCTGATCATCATTTCCCGGCTCATCCAGAGCCATGCCCAATGCGGGACCGGATCAGCCGATAGACATTGTAATCCGCACAGCGGAATCGGGTCTCTTTTCCTTGACAAAGTCTTTAATAACTTCCAACGCTTTCTCTGATACTGTAAACATCAAATATCCTCCTTTTGATGAATATTTATCATTCATCTGTCGCTTAAAATAGTCATGCCGGCCAATATGTCAACCAAAATCTGTTTTTTTCTGTTTTTATTATTTTAGTACGTGTAAATTTATGAATTGACATTACAAAACTGCTGTGGCTTATTGTTAACACATTTGTCTGAAAAATACTTGAACTTTATTCTATTTTAGAATGCAGTTTTATTTTTAATATTTTATTTAAAGAATAAGGTATGACGAACAGAATATTTATCAATTTCGAAAAAATTGCTTTTTTGATACTGCTTTTATTTATAACCGTTTTCTTTACTTATATTCTACAGCCTTTTTTCCTGGCCATTTTCTGGGCGGTTTTACTCGCCAGCATATTTTCTCCTCTGTATAAAACATTTAACAAAAAAATCGCAAATCAAAACCTGTGCGCCGGAATAACGCTGGTTATCATTATCCTGTGCCTGATTTTACCTGTGGTACTGCTTATCGACCTTCTGGTCATGGAAGCAATTGACATCTACCAGTCATTTAATACCAGCAGCAGCAGTTTGATAGGCATTCTCTCGGAATTGCTTAAATCTTTGAGCAAAAATCCTATATTCGCCAAATTGAATCTGGACCATGCTTTCATGATTCACAAATCGCAGGAAGCTCTCAAAGCTTTAACAGCATACGTTTTAAATCACATAACGGATTTTACCCAAAACACTATTCTGGTTCTGGTCAGTTGTGCGGTCATGTTCTACAGCCTGTTTTACTTCTTGAGGGATGGAAAGAGACTTACTACCATTATCGTAAATAATATTCCCGTGGATAATAAACATCTCCATCACTTTATCGATCAGTTTTTTACAACCGCCAAATCGTCTTTAAAATTCACTTTCGTTATCGGCGGTATTCAGGGGGGGCTGGGCGGACTGATTTTTTTCATTACCGGCATTGAAAGAGCGCTCGTCTGGGGTGTGCTTATGTTCGGTCTTTCCGTTGTTCCCGCTGTCGGTTCTGCCTTAATCTGGGCGCCCGCGGGCATTATCATGTTGTTTCTCGGCCATATCTGGCAGGGGATAGCGATCCTTTTATTCGGCGCGCTGGTTATCAGCAGCGTAGATAATCTGCTCAGGCCGGTTCTGATGGGGCGTGACACTCAGATGCATCCTCTTTTAATCTTTCTCTCCACGCTGGGCGGAATAGCCGCCCTGGGATTCTCCGGTTTTATTCTGGGTCCGGTGATCGCCTCTCTTTTCCTGGCCGGCTGGAAAATATTCCCGGAGATTTTTCAAAAAGAGGTTCAGCAATAATCTTTGATTAAAAACCGCCAGAGAGCTTCCCGGTGTTTTTGATGCGCGTAATCAATGCCGATGCGGGGAGTAGCGATAATTCTCGAATCAGGGATTTTTTTATAATTCTCCACCCACAATTCGCTGCCCAGCGTCACATCCCAGCCGTTTAATGATTTGTCGATGGACAAGGCCTGACAGAGCTTGGCCGGCCCGTTGGATAACTCGGCGCCTTTCTTTTTGCGGCGGGCTTCCATTTCATTAATTCCATCCAGCGGCACAATCGCCCTTATCAGGACGGCGCATGGATTTTCCTCCTCTTCCGTTACTAGATTGAGCATGTAGTGCATGCCGTAGGTAAAATAAACGTACGCATGTCCAGGGCTTCCGAACATGACAGCATTGCGCTGTGTCTTGCCATGGTGAGCGTGGCAGGCGCTGTCCTCATGGCCGCAATAAGCTTCGGTCTCTGTAATCATACCGGAGAGTTCGAGACCGTTGATTCGCCGTACCAGCTTTTTCCCCAAAAGCTCACGCGCCACCCGCAGCGTATCCCGATGATAAAATTTTCTATCCAAGATTTTCATTATTTACCGAATTTACGATAAATTGTTTTGTGCCCATTAACATAAAAACTTTGTCGATGAAAGATTAATGATGTTGATTTTATGAAGTATCTTCCCTTTTTATTTTTCTTGAATTGATGTAACATTACATAAAATCTCAAAAAATAATCAAACTACCATATTAACAGTAAAATACGATAACATGGATAAAATAGATAAAAATGATTTCTGGAATTGGGCTCATTCGGACTTCTTATCAAATGCACAAAGAGGTATTTTAGCTGAGTACATCGTGGGTAAGGCTTTAAATTGTTTGAAAAACAGAAGACAGGAATGGAATGCTTACGATCTCGTTACTGATTCCGGCATTAAGGTTGAGGTCAAATCAGCAGCCTATTTACAATCGTGGGAACAAAACAAGTTAAGTAAAATCCGTTTTGACATTGGTCAAAAGAAGAGTTGGTTTGCCGAAACAAATACTTTTAATAAAATCTGTGACCGTTCTGCTGATGTATATATTTTTTCTGTTTTGTCGGAAAAGGATCGTAATAAAATTGACCCTCTTAATCTAAGGCAATGGTTTTTCATAGCGCTACCTTCCAAAATTATAAATAGAAAATTTGGGGAACAAAAGACTGTGGGCTTATCCGTATTGGAAAAACTGGGTGTTCGTCGCCTCGCATTTGAGGAATTAAAAGCAGAAATAGAAAATGGTTAAGTCGCCGGAACAAGTCGCAGCGAATAGCGCTGCACCGGCTCGACTTTTCGGTAATGGGGAAACAATAAAAGGGAGCAACTGCTCCTAATTCATATTAGACACTCTCATCCATCATACAATATTAAGTTAATACTTTAAATATGTATTGACATATATATAATTTTGCCGTAGCATATCTCCATGAAATACGTTCATCGCCAAATTGAACCCTGCCTGAAGAAGACAATCAAATCGTTTCCCTGTCTCGCGGTGACCGGTTCCCGCCAGTCAGGAAAATCAACCCTTCTGATCAACACGCTTCGCGGATACAATTACATCACCCTTGACGAACCGTTGACCCGGCAGCGCGCCCTTTCCGATCCCCGGCTTTTTCTGGATACGGCGGGAGAGAAGGTCATCATTGATGAAATTCAGTGGGCACCGCATCTGATGTCCTATATCAAAATGCGCGTGGATGAACACCGCGACAAAATGGGAGCGTATGTTTTTACCGGGTCACAGCAATTTACCATGATCAAGAACCTGAGTGATTCACTTGCCGGACGAATTGCGCTTTTGGATTTGCTGCCGTTTTCCGTTGTCGAAAAGAAATCGTCCATTCCCCTTCCTAGCACAAAAGAGGCTTTCGTTCACGCGGCGCTCCGGACTTCCTATCCTGAACCGGCGCTGAATTCCCATATCGATTTGTCGATATGGGCGGGAGCGTACGTTCAAACTTATCTGGAAAGAGACGTACGCAGTCTGCATAATATAGGCAATCTTAGCAACTTTCAGCATTTTCTCCAGCTTCTGGCCAGCCGATGTTCGCAAATATTGAACATGTCTCAATTTGCCAATGATCTGGGTGTCAGCGTCCCGACCATTAAAAGCTGGCTGTCCATTCTGGAGGCGGGACGAATCATTTATTTGTTGCCGCCGTATTATGTTAATCTGGGCAAGAGGATTACAAAATCGCCAAAGATATACTTTCTGGATATTGGACTGGTTTGCTATCTGACGGGCATCAGGGATCGCGACCATTTATTGAAAGGTCCTCTGGCCGGGTCGCTCTTTGAGAATTTCTGCATTTCGGAAACCATCAAACTGTTTTTCAACGCGGGGCGCAGACTAAACCTGTACTATCTGCGGACGAACAATAATCTTGAAGTTGATTTACTGATCGAGGAATCCTTTGAAACAATCATGCCCGTGGAAATAAAGCTAAGCCAGACACCCAACATGCGCATGGGATCGAATATAGCGCGGTTTAAAGCGCTGTTTCCAAAATTGAAAATTCATGACGGCAGGATTCTGTGTCTTGCCGAAAAGTCAATTCCGCTGGCCCGGGATATTTCCGCCGTGACACTGGAAGACTATTTGAAACAGGTGGCAAAAAGTGGTGCCCTTTGAACTGGAATGCACCAATATAGAATAAGTGGCAATCAAATGATGTTTATTGACGATAAGGGCAAGATAAGCAGCAAATTAAACAAAATTAAAATAAATCCTAACAAGATAATACACGCGGACCAGTGATTATTTCGTTCTTCGAGTAATTTTTTTCTCACATCGTAATGTAATCATACACTTAAGTATTTTCCCAACAATTTAATTTGAAAAATAACCCCTCCGGTGCTAGATTGCCACGGACAGTAATTTACGCCGCTTTGCTTTCAAAGCATAACGAACCGACGACCCCGGCGTACGCCGGGGCAGGCTGTACCAACAAAGTTAGACGAAGAAAGAAAATGGCGTCACAGGTAAAGGAGATCTAATTTATGGAATACACTCATGAAGTTGAACAGATGTGCGTAGTCGCCAAAGGGGCGAAAAACGGTCCTGCCCCGATTCCGCAGGAAGGCAAATGGACCCAGGTGAAAGAGATCAAGGATATCTCAGGGCTTACTCACGGCGTCGGCTGGTGCGCGCCTCAGCAGGGAGCCTGCAAGCTGACCCTGAACGTCAAAGACGGCATCATTGAAGAAGCGCTGGTGGAATGCATCGGCTGCACCGGCATGACCCACTCCGCCGCGATGGCCGCCGAAATTCTGCCGCATAAGACCATTCTGGAAGCGCTGAATTCCGACATGGTCTGCGACGCGATCAACACCGCGATGCGGGAAATTTTTCTGCAGATTGCCTACGGCCGTTCACAAACAGCCTTCTCCGAAGGCGGACTGCCGATCGGCGCCGGTCTGGAAGACCTGGGCAAAGGTCAGCGCAGCGTGATCGCCACGATGTACGGAACCAAAAAGAAAGGTCCCCGTTATCTGGAAATGGCGGAAGGTTATGTTACCGAAATCGGACTGGACAGCGACAATGAAATCATCGGTTACAAATTCGTTCAGCTGGGCGTCATGATGGATAATATCACCAAAGGCATGGACCCCGCCGCCGCTCTGGCAAAAGCAACCGGAACTTACGGCCGTTTTGCCGAAGCCGTCAAAGTTATTAACCCCCGTAAAGAATAAGGAGTAAGAATATGGCTTTATTTGAAGGATACGAAAGAAGAATCAAACAGATCACTCCTTTTCTCGCGAAATATGGAATTTCCTCGCTGGAGGAAGCCGAAAAAGTATGCCTCGAGAAAGGCGTTGATGTCAGAAAAATCGTCAAGGATATTCAGCCGATTTCATTTGAAAATGCCGGCTGGGCTTATCTGGTAGGCGCTGCCGCCGCCATCAAAAAGGGACAGAAAAATGCCGCCGATATCGCCGAAACTCTCGGTGAAGGTCTGCAATCGTTCTGTATTCCCGGATCGGTTGCCGATGACCGTCAGGTGGGCATCGGTCATGGCAATCTCGCCTCCATGCTTCTAAGAGAAGAGACCAAATGCTTTGCTTTTTGTGCAGGTCACGAATCATTCGCCGCGGCGGAAGGCGCAATTGGTCTTGCCAAATCCGCCAACAAGGCACGCAAAGTTCCTCTACGCGTCATTCTGAATGGACTGGGAAAAGACGCAGCTCACATTATCGCCCGCGTCAACGGATTTACCCACGTCGCGACGGCTTTCGATTATAAAACAGGAAAAGTTTCCGTGGCGAAGGAAAAAGCTTATTCCAAAGGTGATCGCGCGGCGGTCCGCTGCTACGGCGCTGATGACGTGCGCGAAGGCGTGGCCATCATGCATCTGGAAGGCGTCGATGTCGCCATCACGGGAAATTCCACCAACCCGACCCGTTTCCAGCATCCGGTGATGGGAGTTTACAAAAAAGAACGCATTCTCGCGGGAAAGAAATTCTTCTCCGTGGCCTCCGGCGGAGGAACGGGAAGAACACTGCATCCCGACAACATGGCGGCCGGCCCCGCTTCCTACGGCATGACCGACACGATGGGCAGAATGCATTCGGACGCGCAGTTTGCCGGTTCGTCTTCCGTTCCCGCCCACGTGGAAATGATGGGCTTGATCGGTATGGGCAATAACCCCATGGTCGGCGCATCGGTTGCGGTGGCGGTGGCAGTAGAACAGGCAATGAAGTAAAAGCAAAACTTCTAAATCGAAGCGCTATTTTCGTTGGCAGAGCCTGCCCCGGCGCAGGCCGGGGTTGTCGCTAGCCCCGCTAAAGCGGGACAGTTCAACTAACGAATTCCAGTTTACTGCGTAACTGTAATTCGGGTTTCACTGCCGCCTCAATATCATCTTCGATTTAAAAGTTTTGAAAATTGTTAAACAAGGACCACTGCCCACTCCGGCGGGCAGTGGTGATATCATTATGTCTTGGAGGCAGTTCAATGACGAAATTGAGGGCGCTTCAGGCAAACATTGTCACACTGGAAGTTGACGCAATCGTCAACGCCGCAAATTCCTCGCTGCTCGGCGGCGGAGGCGTGGACGGCGCGATTCACCGCGCCGCCGGTCCTCAGCTTCTGGAAGAATGCCGGACGCTCGGTGGTTGCAAGACCGGCGATGCCAAACTCACCAAAGGATACAAACTTCCCGCGAAGTTCGTCATTCACACCGTGGGACCGGTCTGGCACGGCGGAAAAAAAGGCGAGCCGGAGTTGCTCGCTTCCTGTTACCGTAAATCTCTGACGATCGCCGCCGAAAACGAGATCAAGTCGATTGCTTTCCCCGGCATCAGCACCGGGGTTTACGGTTATCCGATCGAACCGGCGGCACAGGTCGCCGTCCAAACGGTTCGTGATACGGTTCAGAAACTATCAAAGATAAATGAAGTGATTTTTTGCTGTTTTTCGGCGGGTGATCTGAAAATCTACGAATCTCTTTTACAAAAACACTGATTTACCCCGCAGCTTGCTGCGAAATTGTTTCCCAAAATTGCTTTGGGGTTTATACCCGTGATCCTGAGCTATTAAATATATCTTCCAAAAGCATAAACAGCTTAACCTCCCGCTTTATATGGGGAAGATCAATATTCCTGCCCCATATTTTCCCGGCAAACCGTTATGCTGGCAAATAAAGCTTGACTATTATCCGCAATTACCGTAGGGTTTTCCCAACTTCGGATATTTAGAAAAAAGTATACGAAGGAAAGAGTTGAATTTAGACATTTTGAAGCACAGAGGTTAGCCGCTAAGTACTTTATGGTCTTGGTGGCTTTTTTATTGTGAGACTCAAATTTCAAAAATAAAGTATTGA
>JAJFTS010000100.1 GCA_021372815.1 Deltaproteobacteria bacterium
TGGTCTTGGCCGCGCTCGCCTCTATGAGATTCTAACCAAGCATCATATGAAATTATCAAATTAAAGTCAGTCCCCGCTTGCTTCGTCTGATGATCAATCCATCTGGAGAAACCAGACAAGCTCTGCTTTTTCCAGACGGATCCTCTTTTCATCCAGCCACCTCGTTTAACCTAACTATCCGTAATCATATCGATAGGCATAAATTATTTTTTGGTACATTTACTGCTTTAGCATTGGTCTGTGTGAACAATATCAAGATGCGAGATGATGATCATGTCCGTAATTCTATATTTGCCGCAAAAAGAAAAAAAAGAAGACGATTTGCTTCGGATTATCCAAAAAGCGATTCCTGTTCAGAACATCGAAATATGTTCTTCGATCTGTGAGCTGTCGGAGAGATTGCGCCAGCCGATGATGAATGTCAGTGCGGCGGTTCTTTACGCCGCAAGCCGCGCAGAGTTGATGGAGATTATTTACCTTAACGATCTTTTAAACGACCTCAAGGTGGTGCTGGTTCTGCCGGACAGTGATCCGGAGGTTCTTGAGAAAGCGTATATTTTGTGCCCGCGTTTTATCGCGGTGGCGGAAAGCGATTTTAAACATCTGGGCAGCGTTCTGAAAAAGATGACGAATTTATATGACAAGGTGCATGGCGCCTGAAAAGGAAAATATTTCAAAAACAACATTAATTCATAAGCAAGGAGATCGGGTGTATGAAAAAGAAGTCTTTACGTTTTAAAATGATGCTGGGCGGCATTATCGGTGTGCTGGTCCCGTTGCTGGTGGTTGGTGGTTTTTCCGCCTATAAAGCCAGTAATGCGCTGGAAGATTCAGCAATGTCGCAATCAGTGGAAGTGGCAAAGGGATTGGCCAGTATGGCGAATCTGGCCGTGCAGGAAGAAACGAAAATCGTTGCACAAATCGCCGTGAACAGTTCGGTAATTGAAGCTGCTGTAATGAATGCAAAGGGCACAAAAGACAGCGCAGAAGCCGCAAAAGCCACGGCGGAACTGACCACCCTGGTCCAACAAAGCGGCAATGAATATGAAACGGTTTTCATTGCGGGTCTCGATGGAAAAGTTTTTGCGGATGGGGTTAACAGCAAATACAATGGTATAGATCTTTCCGACAGGGATTATGTACGAGCGGCAAAATCCGGCAAAGTAAATGTCGGGTCAGTGATCAAATCGAAAGTCAGCGGCAATCCCGTGCTGACCTTTGGCGCCCCTGTCTATTCGAAGTCAAAAGAGCTGATCGGCGTTGTCGGAACGGCGGTCAATATTAACTTTCTGACTGAAAAGGTCTCGGGCGTCAAACTGGGGAAAACCGGCTACGGCTTTGCCATTGACAAAACGGGTCTGATCATTGCTCACCCGAATAAAGATTTCATCCTGAAATTGAATACAGCTCAAACGGATGGCATGAAAGAATTTTCCGCCCGGATGGTTGCGGGAGAAACAGGGGCGGAACCTTATACGTTCAAGGGCGTGAAGGAAATGGCCGGTTTCGCTCCGGTTCCTCTGGCCGGCTGGGGGATCTGCATCACCCAGGATTACAGCGAATTTATGGCGCCTGCCTATCATATCGCCTGGATTGTGTCTATTATCGGTCTTATTTTCCTGGCTGTTGCCGTGG
>JAJFTS010000114.1 GCA_021372815.1 Deltaproteobacteria bacterium
CTCCACAAAATGCTATTTTACTGAATTCGTTATACCGGCGCCTTCATAGAAAATATTGTTCCTGGAGAACATTTCCTGCCATCCCCGCCGCGAACCGATGAAAAATTCGTAGTCATCGTAATGATGACCAACCTCGTCCCACACGATACAGCCGTTTTTGCGCCGGATGCCGGGGAAGATGGGACAATTCGTAATCAATAAACTGATCGCGGATTCCGGAAACAGTTTCTCCAGAAGATCGTATAACTGCACAAAGGTGTTTTCATCCATCGGGGTCGCGTCCCGGTCGAGATGCGGAATATTGCCGTCACGGTTTCGTATAAACAAGACTCTTTTATTTTGCAGGTCGTTGAAGAATCTGTGAATAAGCATGTCATACTTCTGCTTCACCAGCGGGATTTGCTGCTCGATAAGCTCCGGAATAATTTTTTCATCTTCCGTCTTTTTAAAGTCGTGATGGTACAACAGGTTGTAATATTTATCCCTGACGGTGAGCAGATCGGAGGATACTTCCAGATTGTTGATGTTAAAAAGATCGTGGAACCTGCCTTCCAGCAGTTTCCATAATGCCTGAAACGGCGTAATCCACCAGTCAAACGGATAGGCGCGTTCGATTCCGAAATAATCGCGAATGCTCAGGGCAAGCTCGCAGTTGCAGCCGAGGCTGATAATTCTGTCAAACTTGTTGTGAGACGAACAATCCCGCAATGAGCGTAGGGTACTATCGTACCCGTGATTCGCCATGCCTTCGGATTCAAATATGTTTAACGGCCGCTTCATAATCTTTCTTATCAATTCAGGTTGATTGTTTCCAATATAATTTCAATTCCGTCTTATTAATTACATTTTAGCATAAAAATATCATTGTGGTAAGGGAACAACGTCATTCTTGTCATTCCCGCGAAAGCGGGAATCCAGTGTCTGTTTCTTTTAACATAGAACAATTTTTTTATCCCTTCGGTCTTCAGCTTAATAGCCTTTTTAAACTTTGAACTTTGAACGTTGAACATAGAACAGTTTTCTTGCCTCTTCAGCCTGTTTTTTGAACCGAACACCTAAAACGTAAAACTTTAAATTTAAGTATCTAATATTATTATGAAATGAGAAATAAAGGGAACGGTTATATTTTCTGTAACCGTCGTCAATCATAACTACGCAACCCCTGAGTCGGAAATAGAGGTTGCGGATGATTCTAATCGAGGCAAACAAGGCTGCTTTCTTTTTCTCTTGAGGTAAGCATTACTTCTAACTTCAGATCACTTCTCTGTTCGATGAAATGCTTAAATGCGCCCAACGCGAGTTGGGGCGTGTTATTGTTTGCTGAAAGATGAGACAGGAATATGTGCTTGAGCCTGCCGGAAGCATGCTGCATAGCAAGCTGGGCCGCCCGGGTGTTGGACAGATGGCCTTTATCAGAAGCTATCCTTTTTTTTAAATAGGCAGGATAAAATCCCGTTTTCAGCATATGGTCATCATAGTTCGACTCCAGGAATACGGCATCGGCATTTTTGAAGTGAGCTTTAACGTTTTCACATTCGAATCCGATGTCTGTCATCACGGCAACATTCCTGTTCCCGGAAGATACTGAAAAGCTGCAAGGTTCCACCGCGTCATGAGATTTAAGGAACGGGGTCACACAGATATTGCCGATTTTTACCTGCTGGCCCGGTGAAAAAAAATTGAGCAATGTATTGCTGACGACACGGCCATAGGACACATAAGTCTTTTCCGTCATGAAAACCGGAACAGAGTGTTTCCTGCAAAAAACATCAACGCCGCGGACGTGATCGGAATGTTCGTGGGAGATGAACACGCCCCGCAACTTGGACAAAGAGAGCCCGAGCCTCGTCATCCTTTCCACTATCTGTCTGGCGCTGATGCCGGCATCGACAAGAATGGCATCATCGTCATTCTCCAGATAATAACAGTTGCCGTTGCTGCCGGAAGCTATTGACGCAATTTTCAAAGTAAGTTTCTCCTTTAAGTCCCATTAACTGTGAAGACAAGTATCGTCCGAACCGGAATCCTGAACTGATAGCGGCGGCATTTGTTTGTGTGGTGTTTGCGGTTTTTATCGGAAAATGTCAAGAAAAATTCATCTACGCGGACGGCCCGGCGGATAAGGACGGAATTAAAAATGGCGATCTGATTGTTTCGATAAACGGTGAGCCCGCAGGCGCCACCGAACAGAATGCATCCAGACTGCAGGGAAAAGCGAATACCTCCGTCTTGTTAAAAATAAAGAGAGACAATCAGGATTTGATTGTACCCGTGATAAGGGAGAATCCATAAAAGGATGCTTCCGTTTCCGGCTTCCCGCGAAACAAATAGTCGGAAACGGTGTCGAATCCTTTCTTTTGAGGATCACTTAGCGGTAGCTTTTCTCAGATCGATATGGCAGTAGCCGTGAGGGTTCTTCTTCAAATAGTCCTGGTGGTATTCTTCCGCCGGATAAAATTCCTTCGCCGGTAAAATCTCCGTGACTATTTTTCGGGAATATTTGCCGGATTTTGCCAGTTTCTCCAAAGACTCCTTTGCTGCTTTTTCCTGTTGTGGATTGGTGTAAAATATTGCCGAGCGGTATTGACTGCCTACATCATTGCCCTGTTTATTAAGGCTTGTCGGATCGTGTATTTCCCAGAAATGGTTCAACAGTTTCTCATAACTGACAACCTTCGGATCAAAAGTGACCCGGACAGATTCGGCATGACCGGTCTTGCCGGTGAAGACTTCTTCGTAAGTGGGGTTTTTCTTGATACCGCCGGTATAGCCGGACTCACTTTTTATTACCCCTTTTACACGACTGAAATACTCTTCCACCCCCCAGAAACAACCGGCGGCAAAGATCGCCGTTTCGGTATTCTGAGCGGATTTACCTGCAAATAAATACAGGTATTCACCATATCCCGCTTCCGCCATTTTTTCTTTCGGAATGAATTTTAATGAAGCGGAATTGATACAGTATCTGAGTCCGGTCGGGAACGGACCGTCTTCAAAAACGTGCCCCAGATGAATATCCGCTTTTGAGCTTCGTACTTCCATCCGCTTCATAAAATAACTATTGTCCACCTTTTCCAACACGGCTTGTTTTGCGATGGGCCGGGTAAAACTGGGCCATCCGGAACCGGAATCATACTTGTCGGAAGAACTGAAAAGGGCTTCACCCGATACAATATCCACATAAATGCCTTCTTTGTGGTTGTCCCAATATTCGTTTTTGAAAGGATCTTCCGTGGCGTTTCCAAAAGCTACATCGCACTGAAGCGGAGTCATCCTTTTCTTAGCTTCCGCCATCATTGTTTTTTTATCCATAATCTTTCCTTCTTGCGGTTGTCCGGTAGACACTTTTGCGAGTAAAAATACCCATACTAGTCCAAATACCAGGATGATCAGCACAACAGAGAAATATCTGTTTTTCATAATCTCACCTCTAGTAGTAATATAATTAGTCTCAACCTGTAGGACAATGGGATATTACAAATAGTAGTGCTGTTGCCTCCTTCAGTATATCTATCACTTTACAAATTATACCAAAAGAGTTACCTATCGCTACTCTTCTGAAATTTGGGATTCATTAGTTCACCTTACGCTTCAAACTTCACAACTACAAACCGCACGTCATATACGCGTATTATGTGCTTGATAGAATGTCGGCAAACGGGTAAAGTTAACACCGTGATTTTGTTCCAAACGACTGATCAAGAGGAAGCAGAACATGCGTTTATTGCTGATTGAGGACGATCGCAAGATCGCCGACTTTATCAGACGCGGCTTGCGAGAAGCCGGTTTTGCCGTTGACCATGCCGAAAATGGCATCGATGGTCTGGACCTGGCGCTCACAGAACCATATGATGCAGCGGTCATCGACATCATGTTGCCCGGTCTGGACGGTCTGAGCATCATAGAAAAGATGCGCAACCGCCGCATTAAAACCCCGATTCTGGTCCTGAGCGCCAAGGGCACGGTGGATGACCGTATCAAAGGCCTGCAGACCGGCGCGGACGATTATCTGACCAAACCGTTTTCATTTTCGGAACTCCTGGCGCGCGTGCAGGCCCTGATCCGCCGTTCCAGCGGCAGCGCCGAACCCACGCGCCTTACCCTCGGCGATCTGAGCATGGACCTGCTGACCCGCACGGTCAAGCGCGGCGAAGAGGTGATCGATCTCATGCCCAAGGAGTTCGAACTGCTCCAATACCTTTTGCTCAATGCCGGCAAAGTGGTCTCGAAGACCGCCCTCCTGGAACATGTCTGGGGCTATGATTTCGATCCACAGACGAATGCCGTGGATGTCCTGGTTTGCCGGGTGCGGGGGAAGATTGACCGCGACTTCGACACCAAGATTCTCCATACACTACGGGGTGTCGGGTATGTTCTTAAAATATCTTAAACAGCTTAGACGCAAAATCACATTCCGGCTCACCCTCTGGTATGCGCTGTTCTTCGTGTTTAGCTCCCTGCTCCTTTTCGGCATAGGCTATATCGCGCTGTGGAATTCCATGCGCACCAAGGACCATCAGATCGCTTCCGAAAAGATCAACACCTATACCAATATCGTAGAGCATAGCGGAGTACCCCGCCTCGTGCAGGAGTTGGAACGCACCCGCTATCAGAACGAACAAAACGGGTTTTTCATCCGTGTTGCGGGTAAGAACGGCTTCATCCTCAGCCAAACCCTGCCGCAAACCTGGAATGCAACACAGATACAGCTTATACAAACGCCCTTGCCGTTTGTGGAGGACCAATGGACTCTCCTGAAAAAACCGCGTCTTTCCGGAACCCTGGAAGGGCTGACAGGCGGCGATAATATTGATGTCACGGGACGGCTGCTCCTTGACGGCACGATCTTGCAAGTGGGCTACTCCACTCATGCCCGCGCACAATATCTGGGATATTACGTCGGCGTTTTTCTTATCATCCTGGGACCGGTGATTTTGTTCGGCATTCTGATCGGGGTTTTCCTCGCGCGCCAGGCGCTCAAACCGGTTCGGGAATTGACTCTGGCGACCCAGAGTGTTCGTGCCGGCCGGATGGATGCACGAGTGCCCCTGGGAGAAACCAAAACTGAATTAAGAGAGCTTGCCCGGCAATTCAATGCCATGCTGGACTGGATCGCGACCTTGACAAGCGGCATGCGGGAAGCGCTCGATAATGTGGCGCATGACCTCAGGACGCCCTTGACCCGTATGCGATTTTCGATTGAGTCCGTTATGCAGCGCGAACCGGATAAGGCCGCCTTGCAGGAGGCTTTGCTGGATTGCGCCGAAGAATCCGGGAATATTCTGAATATGCTCAACGCGCTTATGGATATCTCCGAAGCGGAAACAGGCGTCATGACGCTTGATCTTAAAGAAATCGACCTGAAGGAACTCATCTCCGCCGTTGCAGACATCTACCTTTATGACGCGGAAGAGAAGAATATCCGGCTGGAAATGAACATACCCGCTAATCTGCTGGTACATGCCGATTCCACACGCCTGCGACAGGCCATCGCTAATCTGGTTGATAATGCCATTAAATATACTCCTGCGGGCGGGTGTATCACCATTGATGCCGGCAGTAATGAAACGAATATCTTCATTTCCGTGAGTGATACCGGTGGCGGAATCAGTCCGGCGGACATGCCGCGCATCTTTGAGCGGTTGTACCGCGGCGATAAAAGCCGTTCGCAGCGTGGATTGGGCCTGGGATTATGCCTCGTGAAGGCCATTGCCACGGCCCACCGCGGCGCGATTAACGTTCAGAATCTGCCCGGCCGAGGCGCGGTCTTTACCCTAACTCTGCCGCAGCACACGCCCATAGGACCGGCAAAAACACCTCTGGCCGGTTCCGATACGGCAGTGCAGCAGGCCCCCGAACCATAATCGTGCCTTTCAACGGCGCGTGTGAACCTTTCAAAATTGTAATGTTCCGGAAATGCGGGTGTAAGTCATGCTGGTTTATAAGCAGGCCAGGGAATGAAATGATACGGTGGTGATGAATGAAAACAAAGATGAAGAGTACGATATGCGTGTTTGTCACGGTGGTGATGGTTGGCCTGGCCTTGCCTGCCCGGGTCACCGCGTATGACGAGCCGCGGCAGGCGCAGCTCGGCGCCCTTGAAAAATCGCGAATAAGTCTTTTGCAGGCCATCAGCAATATCGAATCGGCATCGGGCGGCAGAGTGGTTATGGCAGAGGTCGAACCCAGGAGAAAGCCGCTTAATCTGAGAAAAGGGCCCATGGTGTTCGAGTTGATGACCGTCAAGGACTACGTCATGAGGGCTTATTTTGTGGATGTTATATCCGGTAAAGTGCTCGCTCAGCTCGATGATTGGTTCGGCCTTCTGCATTTTTTGCACATCAGCAAAAAGGATGCTTTCGCCGATGCTAAAATATCCCTGGCGCGGGCCATCGCTGTCGCGGAAAAAGAAACCGGCGGCAAGACCGTCCTGGCAAAAGCCAAATTAAAAGATCATGTCCTCTATTATCAGGTCATTGTCACCAAGCGGGGGAAAAATGCATCCGAGTTGGTATATGTCAACGCCACAAACGGAAACATCACGGATAGAGAAAGGGAAGACGATTGACATCCTGAAGAATAATCTCACTTGCGGCAAACCCGTTGCTGTCTTATTGTGAGACTCAAATTTCAAAAACGAATAACCTGAATACCCTAAAGGGCACCATGGGGTCACTATAGGTGTGTTGAAATTTGTAAGTCGAACAATCCCGCACAGCGGAGGGTATAATAACCCGCAGCTTGCTGCGGAATTAGGGTCCAGGGCTTGCCCTGGCGTTCATACCCGTGATTTCCATCCTCCCGGCGGTCTCATGTTCCTGCCGTCCGGGAAGGTTCATCATCCATGCGGACATCGTGGCCGTTTCGTCCAGTGCATAAACACTCCACACCATACTCAGGCCAAGTAAGCTTTCAAGTATTCATATTTTAATTCTTGAAAGCAACCTGGTCTGAAAAATCGGATCGAGTATTTTTTGACCATAAACGCTTCATGCCGATGGCCGGCGATTCCCAAAGCGATGAAACGCTGTAAGCGCAGTCTTCCCTTACTCCCAGCTCCTCACCTTACAAAATTGTAATATCCGCGAAAGGTTCCTGAAAGCCCGGTGGGTATATAGAGATGGTCCAGAGACATGAAGGACGAGTGCAATGACATTGAAAGACTCAACCATCTTAAAGGGAAAGGAGACCGATATGAACGCAATAGTAGGAGCAATTAATCTTGGAGGATTCGTGTCCACCCCGAGAGATTACATCACGACCAAGCTCGGTCTGGATAAGGCAAGAACCGCGTGGGAATTTTTACGATCGAAATACGCCAAGCATTTCGGCTTTGGTCTCGAAGTAAGGGGAAGTTCGCCTGATTTCGAAAGCACGGCGGCGATCCGCCATAGCGCCATGGAGGCTGTCGACCTTGCGCTTAAACATTACGGCGACATGCTGATCAAAGCGGATGTGCAGGTCAAGGAAGGCCGCCTGGATGCGGAAAATCATATGGTGACGGGTTATGATATCGATTTCTCGCTGGATTGGGATTATTCCAGTCCGGTCTTGATTGAAATAACCTATGACAGAAAAAACCGGTCATACCGGATCATGAGTATGGTCTTTAACCACGTTATCGACGGCGTGCCGCTTGCGCTGTACACGCATCTGATCCACAATCATCTGGTTCTGGGTAAGGCATCATTGTTAAGTCAGAGCAAAAGGACTTTCCCGGTTTCCTACAAGTTCCATCTGTGGGACAGCGGCACCCTGCCGGATAAAAAAGGCTGGCTGAGATTAAATTGCCTGGGGGAATCTGATCTTTTCCCGATTGGAAGCCAGATCGATGTTACCGACAGCAGCATTCTGAAGCTCAGAAATAAAATAGCGCTGGAGATCGGACAGAACGTTTCGAATTCATCCGTTGAAATTGCTCTTCTGAGTCTGGAAATGGGAATAACCTGGGCCACCGATTATATCGCCCAGGGAGATCAAAATTCCAAACGGCAGATCGATGTTCAAAAAGGATACCGCGGCTTGGGGATTGTGCGCACGTATCTGACAGACAAGATCGGACCCGCCGATCCATTGACTCAATATCAATGGATTTGCGATGCCGTGAAAGAGGCGGCGGGAGAAATGCACCTCGAAAGAGCAGGAAAAGGCCGTAACAGCAGGTTTTATGCACAATATCGAAAGATCAATCGTTTTTTCGTCAATCTCTTTGACCGGAGAATCAGCCATCAGGATGTCATGACGGTTGCCGGCACGCAGCTGATCGGGTCAAATTTAAACGGCATTGATTATGGCGTGCCTCTCTTTGTGGGCGGCATCATTCCGGACGACATGAAGTTTATCTTTATTCCTTCTCATGGAGAGCACAATGATACGACCAAGGATGAACGGGCCAAACGCTCGCTGACAACCCATGTGACGGAAGTTTCTTTTGCCTGCGGTCCCAAAATCAAGGGAAGCAACGGCCGTTCAACGGTATACAAATCCCTGAAAATATTGTCGCAAAAGGCTCATCATATTCTTTTAGACTGGGGCCATGCTCCTGATGAAATTAAATTTTTATCGCAGGCCCAACGAGTTAAACAGGTTTTTGTTGACGCCTACAGGCCCGATCATCCAACCCTGGGCAGAATTGAAAAACGAGCCGAACTGTATCTGAATTTATAATGTAATGGCCATGTTACTCTATTTCAGACACAAAGCATCTTCAATTGACTATCTTAGAAGCAATAATTATTGCTATTATTATTGCTTTTTTAATTGACATTAATAAAAGCACGGTATATTTTATAGCCGAATAAAGGAGGACATAATGAAAAAAACAAAAGTATTGATGATACAACCGAAGACCCCGCAAACGTTCTGGAGCCATGAGAGCGCGCTCAAAGCAGCCGGATTCAAGTCGGTGATGCCCCCCCTGGGGCTGATGACTGTCGCGGCCATGCTTCCGGAATATTATGACGTCACGCTAATCGACATGAATGTGCGCGATCTCGAAATACGCGACATTGAGCACAGTGACATGGTTTTTCTCACGGGCATGTGGATACACCGGGAATCGTTTTTAAAGGTCCTCAACATGTGCCATGAACGCGGGAAAACCGTTGTGGCCGGAGGGCCATTTGTCCAATCGGCCTACGGCAGGCCGGGAGACTACCTGGAATCGGATAAGATCGATCATCTGATTCTTTATGAGGCTGAAAATAACCTTCCCGAATTCCTGTGGGACTACGCGCTGGGCAAGGCGAAAAAAGTATATGACAACAAAGAAAAACCGTCCTTGAACATGACGCCGTCGCCGCGCTTTGACCTGATACAGCCGGATGATTACGCTTCCATGGCTCTTCAGTTCTCCCGCGGATGCCCGTTCAACTGCGAATTCTGCGATATCGTCCAGATGTTCGGACGCGTTCCGCGCACCAAGTCAGCCGTGCAATTCATGCGCGAGGTTGAAGACCTGCACGCGACCGGCTACCGCGGACGCCTGTTTATCGTAGACGACAATTTCATCGCCAACAGGAAGGCCGTCAAAGAAATGCTCAGACTCCTGGCGGTGTGGCAGGAGGAGCACGGCTATCCGTATATGCTGTTCACTGAAGCAAGCATTGACCTGGCCAAAGATGACGAGCTTTTGGAT
>JAJFTS010000151.1 GCA_021372815.1 Deltaproteobacteria bacterium
ATTGCTTCGTT
Organism: Deltaproteobacteria bacterium; assembly: GCA_021372815.1. Lineage (GTDB taxonomy): Bacteria > Desulfobacterota > Syntrophia > Syntrophales > Smithellaceae > Smithella. The sequence continues at coordinate 12 of JAJFTS010000151.1, forward strand.
GCCCGTATACGTGTCTTTAATGTTTTATAGCCACGCGTTTAACAAAATATTAAATGGCGTCCGCAAATTTTTACAGGTTTCAATCGTCAAAAATAATCGGCCGATATTTATTTCATAATTTTTCCATTAATCATTATGATTATGAAACGAAACAATCTCAATAAATTAGACCAATATTTTTTTTCGTAATCGCGTCTCTTGCTTTAAAATATTTTTTTCATGATCGAGCGATGGCATAAGTCGTGCAATGCTTATGAGCGTTATTAAATTAGGATTATTTCTCTTTCACATAGCTGTCGATTTATGTTATGGAAACAGGAAGTAATAATAAACATTTTATTATGAAAGGAGACAAACAATGTCACACAAATTGGGTAAAGTAATTTTAACAGCATTTACATGCATGGTGGTTCTGTTGGTAGCAAGCCCGTTCGTATTTGCGGCAGAAGCTATTCCGGCAGGCGGCGAATCCTACATTAAAGTATACTTTGCTGTAGGCGCGATGATCGGAGCCGGTCTCGCAATGGGACTGGGCGCAATCGGCGCGGGCGCAGGTATTGGTAACGCTGCAAATGGCGCATGTCAGGCAGTGGGAAGAAACCCCGGCGTTCAAGGCAAGATCATGATGGTTATGCTCGTTGGTATGGCCATGGCTGAATCCATCGCAATTTACGCGTTGGTTATTTCTCTGATTCTTCTCTATGCTAACCCTTACATGCGTTATTTTTTGGGTTAATATAAAACAAATTAACTACAAAATAACAAAGGTTAGGGGGAAATAGTAATGTCAGAAACTAAAAAAGATAAGCGGTTTTTTAATATAGGAGGCGTATTCTTCCTGCTTATAGTAATCCCCTTATCACTAATGGCGTTTTTAATCGCTAACGGCATGTTTAAATTGGGGGTCACCGTAAAAGAGAAGACAGTTAACGTTCTCGATCAGAAATCCCAGGAAGATATCAAGGCAAGAGCCGTCAATACGGCAAATGAAATTGCCAAATTCCTGACGGAAACCAAAAAAGATTTACAAGTCGCAACAATCATTCCCTCAACAGAAACTGTGTACAAACAGTTTGTTTCTGAAAATAAAAAACCGGTGTGGGTCAAACGTGACGGTAAACCACAACAGGTATTGATCCCGCTGTACAGTGAAATGGCTCTGATCGATAAAAACGGCAACGAACAGATTAAAATCGTTGACGGTCAGGCGGTACCGGCAAACAAACGGGTTAATGTCAGCAATCCGGCCAACACAACATATAAAACGGAAGATTATTTTGCCAAGACAAAAAACCTGAACAAGGGCGAAATTTACGTTTCCCCGGTAACCGGATACTATGTCGATAAGGCGGCCTTTGATAAGGGACAGAGGTTTTCCGGATATGTCCGTTTTGCGACACCGATTTTTAATAAAGACGGGTTTGCGGGTATAATTACACTGGCTATGGATTATCGCCATCTGGCCGAATTTACGGATCAGCTTGTTCCCACGCAGGCTGAAAAAGTATTCGAAACAGATGCTGCGACTGGTAATTATGCTTACATGGTAGACAATCGCGGATTCGTGATTTCTCATCCTGCCGATTATCATATTGTCGGACTTAACCAGAACGGAACACTTGTTCCGACACTTTCGGCTGATAATGCCAAAGAACTGGCTAAGAAAGGCGCGGAAGCGTTGAACATGTTCCAGCTTGGTTTCCTGGATCCCAACATTTTCAATATCTCCAAAGAAGCGGCAGCAGGCAAAACGGGAATCTTGATGTATAAATACGGCGGATTAACCAAGTTTGTCGCCTATGCACCCATCAAGTTTACTGCATCGAATCTTCCCGAACCGTCCGGTTTTGGATGGGTAGGACTGGGATTGGATGTTGAGAAGTACAATGTTGAAGCTGCGAAAGTAGCCAAAGAAATTGAAAAAGAAGCTAAAGCATGGACGGCAACAGTTATCTTTATTCTGATCGCTTCCATGATTATCCTGTTCTTCATTATGCTGCTTCTGGTTCGCGGAATCAGCCGTTCGTTACAGGCGGAAATTCCCAAAGGATCGGAAGGAGACACTTTCGACGATGATGAGGATGATAAATAATTAAACCTGATTAAACAGTTAAACAAAAAGGCCGGATTTCGATTCGGCCTTTTTTATTTCACTTTATGATATCTATAAAAAATATATGAACTTTAAGAAACATAATATATAATGTTTTTCAGGACGACCGGATTAAAAGGAACTTGTTTTCTACTAAACTTACTTTCTCCATGAAGAAAAGGATGGCAAAATGCAAAATTTCCCTTTCGTACATTTGCTGGTGTTGATTATCGGCGGCATTGTTCTCCTGGTTCTGAAGAAAAAATATCAAAAAATCAGGACCGGTGAGTTAATCATTATATTCATTCTCATTGTCATCCTGGTTGCCATCTTTACGGATACCGGAATAGACCTGGCCAAGAGATTTATAGATCTCATTCAAGTAGAGTAAATGACGTCTGTGAACCAATCAGGTTCATCAAACGTGCTTTAATTCCATATTCCGATGTAGATAGAGAGAAATGAAGGGTTATCAGATAGGACGAAAACAAAAGACAACTCGTGAGCCTTTCCATAAATTCAGCGGCATTTTGATGTTATCAGCCTGGGGATTTGCGACGGTGTTGTCTTCCTTTCTGTTTCTTTACATCGGTTATATCGTGGATGAAATTCTGGGAACAACGCCGAATTTCATGCTGTGTTCTTTTCTTCTGGCCGTTGGTTTGTGTATCTGGACCCTTTACAAGGATGCGGTCAAAAAAGGCAAGGATTTATAACAGCATGGTTTCCAACAAACATTATTATAGCGAAAACGTAAAAGCCGTTTCCGTCATTATCAGTAGAGGCACGAGAGAAGATCGTAAGCCGAGTTCTGTGCCCCGCCCGGGTTTCCCCCCGCGGGGTGATGATCATTCATCTGGGACGTAAGTTGCCTCACGCCTCTAGCGACACTACCCGAGAACATCGGGCGGGCCGCCCTTAAACGTTCTCCTATTTGGTCTTGCTCCGGATGGGGTTTACCATGCCTTTTCCGTCACCGGAAAAGCGGTGAGCTCTTACCTCGCCTTTTCACCCTTACCCCGCATCTGCGTGGCGGTATTTTTTCTGTGGCACTTTCCCTGGGGTCACCCCCGGTCGCCGTTAGCGACCATCCTGCCCTGCGGAGCTCGGACTTTCCTCCGGTCCGCCCAAAGCGAACCGGCGATCACCTGATCTTCTCCGGCCTGTGGTCACAGCTTACACTTGATTAATTTTTCTTTCAATACCTGTCTTTGCCGTTAACCGATAATTATTTAACAACACTTCATATCAGCCAATTTAACTTGACAAATAAATTTGACTATGATTAGCATAATAATCTATTACTTTTAGGGGTTTTTACTTATGAAAAAGACTTTGACCAACAAAACAAATACCAAAAGAAAAAAAGCCCACGGCTTTCTCGTTAGAATGGCAACAAAAGGCGGAAGACAGGTTTTAAGCCGCCGCAGAGCCAAAGGCAGAAAGAGTTTAACCGTATAAGTCAGGGGGCGCCTTAAGCCGCCATTTTTAAGGATGGTCAGGTCCGTATGCATGAAGGAGCAATCTTACCGGAAAACGGAAAGGATAACCAACAAAAGCAGGTTTAAAATAATTTACAATCAGGGGGTGTGGAGAAGTTCCAGGCATTTTACGACTGTAACATGCGTAAACACGCAGGGGGGTAAAAGGCTGGGGATCACCGTAACGAAAAAAACGGGAAACGCGGCAATCCGAAACAGAATCAAACGACTGATCAGAGAATTTTTTCGACGCAACAAAGGCCTGTTTCCCGACGAACATGATGTTGTCATCATGGCCAAAAGACATATGCCGCCCCTTACCTACAGACAGGCATGTAACGAATTGACGGAACTCTTCACACAGGAAAAATAATATATAATTTATGCCCGGAAAAATTTTGACAAAATTTTGTATTTTAATAATTCGTTTGTATCAAGCCTGTCTGTCACCTTTCTTTTTTGCTCCATGCTGCCGATTCTACCCTTCGTGCTCTGAATATGCCGTTGATGCAATCAAAATGTATGGACCATTCAAAGGTTCCTTCATGGGCATAAAAAGAATTCTTCGTTGTCATCCCCTGCATCCTGGCGGTTACGATCCCGTCAAGTAAAAATTAGAGAGGTTTTCCAATGGATAAAAGGACCATTCTGGCTATAGTCCTGTCGCTCGCTGTACTTTTTACGTATCAGATTTTCTTCGCCAAACCGCCCGCGCCGCCTAAAGCCGTCCCGGCTAAGGAAATAAAACAGGCAACCGTTGATACAGCGGTCAAACAACAGGCTCCTGCGCAAACGGCAACGGCGCAAGCCGCAGCCCCGCAAAAACCGGCGCTTAAAAAGATCGTCTCCGGCACAGAAGCACTGCCGAAAGATATCCGGGTAGAGACAGAAAATTACACGGCCGTATTTTCCACCAGAGGAGCCGCGCTGAAATCGTTTCAGCTCAAAAAATATCAAAAAGAATGCACCAGGTGTATCGGCGATATCTGGCCCGTTATCAAAAACTTTGCAATGGGCAAAAAGCAACCTCCGAAAGGAAATGGCAATGAATTAATCGAGCTTGTAGCCCTGCAGGAAAATATGCCTTACCCGCTCGCGCTTACTTTTCCCGAATCTCAGTCCGAGATCAACGCCCATTCCGTTTACGATGCGGCCGTAACCACTCTGGATATGACCAAAGACAAAAAATTAAACCGTTTGGTTTTTTCCCGCACTTTTAGTGACGGAATCAAAGTGGAAAAGATTTTTACGTTTAATCCCGACAATTACTCCATAGTGCTCGATGTGACGGTGTCCAATTTGACCAACGCGCCAATCACTCAAACACCCTATCTTAACTGGTACGAATACATTGACCCGACTCAAAAAGCGGACAGCTACAGCAAGGAAGGTCCGGTTGCCTATGTGTCCAAATCCATCAAGCGTAAAACATCCGCGGACGTATCCAAAGAGGAAACCATTGGGCCCGATGTTTCCTGGGGCGGATTTGAAAGAAAATATTTCATGGCCGTTATGATTCCCGAAAATCCGTCGCTGACCAGCATCAATATGTCCAGGGACGACAGCAACATGGTTTCCGTAAATCTCAAGGGAGCCAAAAATATCATACCGCCTGCTCAGTCCGGCTCGTTCAAATACAATCTTTTCATCGGTCCAAAAGACTACAGCATGCTCAAAAAACAGGGACTGTCTCTGGAGGAAGCCGTTGAATTCGAATCTGTGATACCCGGTTTGAAATGGCTTTCCATTGGTTTGCTGATTTGCATTAAATTTCTGCATCAGTTTGTGGCCAATTACGGCGTGGCCATTATTCTTCTGACCCTTCTGATTAAGCTTCTCTTCTGGCCTCTGGGAAATATGAGCTACAAGTCCATGAAGGAAATGCAGAAAATTCAGCCCAAGATAACCGCGCTGCGAGAAAAATACAAAGACGATCAGGCCAAACTGGGCCAGGAAACGATGGCGCTTTATAAAGCGCATAAAGTCAATCCCTTCGGAGGATGTTTGCCGATCCTGATTCAGATTCCCGTGTTTATCGGACTGTATAACACACTGCTTTATGCCATTGAATTGCGCCATTCGCCGTTTTTCTGGTGGATACAGGATTTATCGGCCAAAGACCCCTATTACATCACGCCGATTGTCATGGGCGCGACTCAGTTTATCCAGCAGAAAATGACTCCCTCGATGGGCGATCCGATGCAGGCCAAGATCATGCTGGCGATGCCTATTGTATTCACCTTCATCTTTTTGAATTTTCCCTCGGGACTGGTCATTTACTGGCTGGTGAATAACATTATCAGCATCGGGCAGCAGGTTTACATCAATAAAAAATTTGCCGATTGATTTATGGATACAAGGATTAAAGAGGATTGAAAATGAGTTCAGAATTTATAGAAATAGAAGAAAAAACTATCGATGAAGCGATAGAAAAAGCATGCCGGGAATTCGGCGTGCCCAGAGAAAAATTAAATATCGAAATTATTTCCGGAGAATCAGGAGGATTTCTGGGCCTGTTTTCCAAAAAAGCAAAGATCAGAGCTTCCCTGCTCGCTCTGGACATCGATTTTTCTTTCTCGGAAAAGCCGCAGGAAAAAAGCGAACCAAAAGTAAAAAAGGACGTTCCCAAAGATAAAATCGAAATCAAAACGGAACATAAAAAGAAGCCGGAAAAAGAAATTATTGCGGAGAAACCTCCAGTCAGGACAGAGCAGGAAGTTGTTTACATTCCCGCTTCTCCCAACGCGATCAAGGCACAGGAAATCCTGGAAGGAATTTTGCAGAGGATATCGCCGGAATACCACGCCAATGTCAAGGAGACGCAGGAAAAAATAATCCTGGGTATTGAAGGCGATGAAAGCGGACTGCTCATCGGCAAACGCGGACAGAATCTTGACGCTCTGCAGTACATTCTGAATAAAGCCGTCAATAAAATTGACGGTGAGCATAAGATGGTCCTGATTGATTCGGGTGAATACAGAAAAAGAAGAGAAGAATTTCTGCTCGGCCTGGCGGAAAAAATAAAGAGGAAAGTTAAAAAAACCAGGAAACCGGTATCGCTGGCCAATATGAACGCCCACGACCGCCGTATTATTCATCTTGTCATGCAGGAAGATGAATCGTTGGTCACACAGAGCCGCGGCGAAGGCAAATTCAGAAAGATCGTCATTCTTCCTGCGAAGACGGGAGGCAACAGACGCGCCAGAGATAAAAAACGGAGTTAGTTTTTTAACCAATTCGAACGATAAGGGGAAGTGCCCGACTGTGCTTCGCCAGGATACCATAACAGCCACCGCGACTCCTTTCGGCATGTCCGGAATCGGCATCATCCGGATCAGCGGTCCCGAAGCTCTCGCGGTCGCGCGTCGTATTTTCAAACCAACCGGCGGAAAATGCGAATGGAAGAGCCATCATCTCTATCATGGTGATATCACCTGCGCCGACGGCAAAACCGTTCTGGATGAAGCTTTAATATCCTTCATGCGCCAACCCCGCTCCTTCACGGGAGAAGATACCGTAGAAATCAACTGTCACGGCAATCCGGTCATCATCCAATCCATTCTGAATGAGCTGCAGGAACTGGGCTGCCGGCCGGCGCGTCCCGGTGAATTTTCCGAGCGTGCCTTTTTAAACAACCGCATGGATTTATCTCAGGCGGAAGCGCTCGCCGCCATGATTGGCGCCAGGTCGTCAAAAGCTTACGCCATGGGGCTTTCTCAGTTAAAAGGCTCTCTCTCCAGAGAAATCGAAGATCTGCGTCTGCTCTTGATCGACGCGCTGGCCGGACTGGAGGCTTCCATTGATTTTACCGAAGATACCGCCGAAGAAAATATTCCCGAAATGCCGCCGCAAATCGACCAGGCCGGGGAACGTCTGCAATCGCTTCTTTCGTCATACCGTTCGGCAAGAGCCTACACGGAAGGGATTCATGTGATCATCACCGGCAAGCCCAACGTCGGAAAATCCAGCCTGCTCAATGCCCTGACCGGAAAGAAAAAAGCGATTGTCACCGATATTCCCGGGACAACGCGCGACCTGATTACGGACACCATTAATATCGGCGGCATTCCCGTGCATTTGATCGATACCGCCGGAATACGGGAGCCGCAAAACGTCATCGAGAAAGAAGGCATCAATCTTGTCTGGGAAAGCCTGGCGGAAGCTGACGTGGTGATTGTCATGCTGGATGGCAGTAAACCGCTGACAGACGAAGATAAAATCATTATGGACAAGAACAAATCCGGCAGCATTATTGTCGCCATTAATAAAATTGATTTGCCGCGTGCCTGGAAAACAGAAACAGTGGAAGAGCTCTTCCCGCCAGACATAAAATTTTTAGACATCTCGGCCAAATCCGGCAGCGGCATGGAAGAATTAAAAAAGACGATCACGGATTTATCCGTCAATAAAGATTTTGAAACGGCCGGCGGCGCAATCATAACCAATCTGCGCCATAAAGCGGCCATCGAAAGAGCATTGAAAAATATTCAGAATGCGAAAGAAAGCGTCGCTTCCGGCCTGTCGGCGGAATTTGCCGCCTTCGATCTGCGCGAGGCTTTGGATAATCTGGATGAAATAACCGGCAAAAAAATCAACGATGAAATACTGGACAGGATATTCTCCAGTTTCTGCATCGGCAAGTGATTTATTACTTTACCAATACTGTGTCTTAATTTTTAAACCCCATGAAAAAAAAGTTTTTCAGCTTTTGGGCAATTTTTGTTCCGCTGATATTATGGCTTGTAATTACCGTCTCTCCGGCGCAGGCCGAAACCGACCAGGTCATTTATTTTGTCCCCCACCAGGACGACGAGACTTTGTATATGGGAGCGGACATCTCACAACAATACCGATTGGGGCGTCAGGTCATCGTTGTGCTGGTCACCAACGGCAATGCCTCGGGCGTCCGTTACCTACTGTGTAAACAAAAGAACGTATGCCTCACCAAAATGCAGTTTACTGCGGCACGCAATGATGAGATGATCGCAGCCGTGAAGAGACTTGCCCCCAATGCCGTTATCCGATACGAAAACAGCC
>JAJFTS010000155.1 GCA_021372815.1 Deltaproteobacteria bacterium
CTTCAATTATTTATTTAATTTTAAAATCATCTTTCGGAGATTTAATCGCCACCGTCGCGGGTGTCTGTTTTCTGGTTGTATTCGCATTTTCTCAATATACGGGGATTTCCAATTATAATTTTATCTGCCCCTACTCTCATGAAATAACCTACGGGATTTTCCTGTTCTTCCTGATGCTGTTTATCTTCAAGAAATATCTCGCGGAGCCGAAGCTGATTTACGCCGCGCTTATCGGATTTATCCTGGGATTAATCTTTCTGACCAAAGTTGAAATTTTCATTGCCGCTTTTTTATCGATTCTATGCGGATTGATCTTTTTTTTCCGGCAAATCAAGCCGACTCATCCGCAGAAACACATTGTTAATTTAATATTGTTTTTCTTTCTTCCCATCATAACTTTTTTTATTTATTTCAGCTTGCACATGCCGGTTGTTGACGCTTTCAACGCCATCATCGCTTCCTACACGAATATATTCATCGGCGCTGAAGTTAATAACATTTTTTATTTACGCATCTCCGGCCTGGACAATCCCGTACGAAACATTACCCTGATGCTCATAAAAATCTTCAATTATCTTGTTTTCTTTGTTTTTGTCGGAATTGTTTCACATTTATTTACCAAGGCAATCAAGAAGGGTTCCGGATACGGAGTGATCATTATCATATCCGCCTTGACGGTTATGTTCATATTTTTGGGCTTATTCCCCGTGAATTGGTTCGACATCGCCAGGCCCTATCCTTTTTTTATTCTGCTTCTTCTGGCTTTTCTGGTAATTAATCTTATTCGTCAGCGCGAAGATAGAACATTTATCGTGCAGTATCTTCCCTTTATCCTCCTTGTCCTGTTTTCCTTAATGCTGCTTCTGAAGATGATTCTCAATGTCCGTCTTTATCATTACGGCTTTGCGCTGGCCATGCCGGCGTCTTTAGTCATGGTCGCTCTTCTGCTTTACTATCTGCCCGCTTTTATATCCCGATGGGGAAATAAAACCGTCGCCATGAGTTTTACGAGTCTGCTTATCTTTCTTACCCTGATCTTTTATTTTAATTTTACGAAAAATATTTACGACATGAAAAACTATCCCCTTGCCGAAGGCCGCGACAGATTTCTAACGTTTGATGACAAGTATTTCAGCTACGGGCCTGTTGTGAACGAAACACTTCAACAGATTGATAAATTAATGTCCGCAAACGACACCTTCATCGTCATGCCGGAAGGCGTCATGCTGAATTATCTCTCCAGAAGAAAAAACCCTTCCCGGTATTTTGAATTTACTCCCAATTTCATCGAAGCGATGGGAGAAGAAAACGTCCTGAATAATATTTCTCTGAATCGTCCGTCATTTATAATCATAACCAAAAAAGATACATCGGAGCATGGAGCGAAATTTTTCGGAGTAAATTATGCCTTTAATATTTATTCATGGATTACCCATAATTATGATAAGGTGATTTCCATCGGAGACGGAACATTGACCGGAAATGATTTTGGAATTACCATCGCCAGGCGAAAGAATTAGATAGATACTTTATCCCGGGTTCATTACTGAACGGAGAAAGAGGAACGTATTTGAGAGAATGGTCAAAACAAAATGAGTTCAATTCCTTCAATTCCTGGAAAGGATTGCTTTACGCCGACTGGTACCGGGCTGTTGTAAGGAAGAAATTCCAGCCGCCGGTCGAAGCCAGTCTCGATCCGATTCATCAATGCAATCTTTTATGCGAACATTGCAATGCGCACGGCTACCTGAACGACAAAAAACTGAAAAACAGACGCATGCCGGATGATCATCTCATCAATCTCGTAAAGTTCTTAGGCAGGTGGGGCGTCAAGGCTATCTGTTTCGGCGGCGGCGGCGAACCGACGCTGCACACAAAACTGGCCGACGCGATCCATCTGACAAATTCACTGGGCATGGAAGCGAGTGTGGCCACCAACGGCACCCTGTTTGATAAGAATCTTCTGGACGCTTTAACAACCTGCCGCTGGGTCGGCATTTCCATCGACGCGGCAACACCCCAGACATACCAAACAGGCCGAAAGGAAAACTTATTTGAAACGGCCGTTGATAATATGACTTCTTTGGTAAAAAAGGTAAAACGAACAAAAGCCAACTGTGATATAGCTTACAAATTTCTCATTTTCGATTATAACCAGCATGAAATTTATGATGCCTGCAAGCTGGCCCGGAAAATCGGCGTGCGGGATTTTCACGCCAGACCCGCCGATTTTTCGCATCAGGGCATGGGCAAAAAGAGAAAACCGGTGAACTATGACGTAAAACTTATACTGGAGCAGTTCCGAAAATGTCATCTGCTGGAAAACGATAAATTCAGGGTCTTCACGGTAAGGCATAAATTTGACGACCAACTTAAACCGCGAAAAGATTTCAGCCGATGCTATGCGGCGCCCCTATGCATTCAGTTGTGCGCCGACGGCAGCATATATTTTTGTCCCGACACCAGGCATAAGAAAGAATTTTTACTGGGCATTCATTATCCCGATCCGGAAAATATACTTAAAATATGGGGAAACAAACGTCATCAGAAAATGGTTTTCGGCGACACCCCCGTCATCTGCCATACCCGTTGCACGCTTGCCCCTTACAACAGACAATGTGAAAACCTGTTTACCGGAAAAGATCCGATGTGCTGGAGGTTTATCTAATGGAGCGCGACGCCGGAGATATCATCGACAGATGGGCTATTGCGAAGTTGAAAGCGGAACGTATTGCGGCGGATGAAAGCCAAAAGGAATTCCTATGGTTCTGCGAAGGAATAAATGAACTGGAAACAAAATATCCGGTCATTGACTGGAATTCATATAAGCAGAAGATATTGAATATTCACTCCAGAATATGGAATCTGGAAAGCGGCATCCGTCAGGGAAAGCTGGACAACAATCTGATGGAAGTCGGTCGCCGGGCCATACAAATAAGAGACTGGAATAAAAAGAGAGTGGCACTGAAGAACGAGATTAATCTGAAAACAGGCGAAGGTTTTCAGGACATAAAAAAAGACCACGGATCGGAATAGAAAATCACAAACGACATGATGAAACTTTCCCCAAAAGTTTTACACAATCTATTGTTTGAAATGATGCGGATTCGCCAGGTTCAATTGGCCATCGAATCACGCTACCTCGAAAATGAAATGCGGACTCCGGTTCATCTCTGCATCGGACAGGAAGCTGTTGCCGTCGGCGTCTGCGCCAATCTTAAAAATAATGATTACATCAACAGCACGCATCGCGGCCATGGACATTATCTGGCGAAGGGCGGCAGTCTCCGGGCGCTGATCGCGGAGCTTTACGGCCGGGAATCAGGCTGTTCCAAAGGCCGGGGCGGCTCCATGCATCTGGTGGATGCCAAGGTGGGACATTACGGGAGTTCCTCCATTGTCGGCGGCGGCATCCCCGTCGGCACCGGTATGGGGCTGGCCATCAAAATGCAGAAGAAAAAAAATATCAGCGTGATTTTTTTCGGCGACGGCGCCGCAGATGAAGGCGTGCTCTATGAAAGCATCAATTTCGCCGTGTTGAAGAAGTTGCCTGTGATTTTTATTCTGGAAAACAACCAATATTCCGTATGTTCTCATATCTCCGCCCGTCAGGCCGGAGAAAATATTTTTCACGCCATGCCGGCAAAACTGCTTATGACAAAGATTGTCAACGGCAACGACGTTCGTCAGGTTTACGACGGGGTCAACAATGCCGTGATCAGGGCCAGAACGGGACGCGGTCCTTCTTTTATCGAATGCCGCACGTACCGGATCAGGGGACATGCGGGCTGTGAAACTCAGGATGTTGCCGGATACCGAACAGTCGGAGAAATAGATTCCTGGAAGGAATTGTGCCCTGTTGCTTCCTTTCAGAAAAAACTTTTAAAAAATAAAATCATTACCCCAAACGAAATAAATAAGATGGAGCGGAAAATAGAAAATCAGATCAAGGACGCGTTTGACTTTGCCCTGCGGTCGCCTCTTCCCGCACCGGATACGCTTCCTCTTTATCTTTTTAATGAGTAAAAACATGCTTCGTTCGGAAACAAAACAAAATATTATTGAACCCTCTTTTAATAACGAAGTTAAAGAGGATAAACGCGTTCTGGCTTATCATGAAGCCATCCGCGAAGCGCTGCAACTGGCGATGAGCCAGGACAGGCGGATTTTTATCATGGGACAGGGAGTTGATGATCCGGACGGCATGTTCGGCGCAACAAAAAACCTTCATCTGCAATTCGGCCGGGAAAGAGTTTTCGACACACCGCTGTCCGAAGGCGCTTTGACGGGGATTTCCGTAGGCGCCGCTTTAGCGGGTATGCACCCGGTTTATTTTCATAACCGGCCTGATTTTCTTTTATTGGCTATGGATCAACTGGTGAATCATGCCGCCAAATGGTCATACATGTTCGGCGGCGCAAAAAATGTTCCGCTGGTGGTCTGGGCCTGCATCGGCCGCGGATGGGGATCAGCAGCGCAGCATTCTCAGGCTTTGCAGGGACTCTTTCTGCATGTTCCCGGTTTAAAACTGGTGATGCCGTCAACCTGTTATGACGCGAAAGGACTGATGCTCGCAGCCCTTGCCGATCAAAATCCGGTTTTAATAATGGACCATCGCTACAATTTTAACAATAAAGGATTGGTTCCTCCCAAACCATACACTGTGCCGATCGGTAAAGGCGTCATCAGAAGAAAAGGCCGGGACGTGACGATCGTGGCGGTTTCCCATCTGGTCACCGAAGCTTTCCATGCTGCGCAGGAAGCTGCCGCTTACGGAATAGAGGCTGAAGTGATCGATCCCCGCACACTCAAACCTCTTGACGAAGAAATAATTCTGGATTCCGTTGCGAAAACAGGCCGCCTGATCATTGCCGACTGCGGCTGGAAGACAGGAGGCTTTACCGCCGAAATCGGAGCAATGGTGGCCGAACGAGGCTTTAATCATCTGAAAGCTCCGATCAAACGTATCGCCTGTCCCGATCTGCCGATGCCGGCTGCTTACAATCTCGAACAAGCCTATTACATAGGCAAGAACGATATAAAAAATGCCATACTGGAACTTGCACGTTGAATCTACTGAAACCTGGGAGTCTTTGATTGAAAACGACGCTGATTGTCTGCACCTTGAATGAAATTGACGGCATGCGCGTTATCATGCCCAAAATCAAAAAGGAATGGTGTGATCAGATTATTATTCTGGATGGAGGATCGACGGACGGTACGATTCAGTATGCCCGGGATAACGGATATTTTGTTTATATCCAGAAAAAGAAAGGATTCCGTTACGCCTATTTTGAAGTTCTTCCTTATATCGAAGGAGATATGATCATT
>JAJFTS010000163.1 GCA_021372815.1 Deltaproteobacteria bacterium
TGAGGATATAATCTAATGAATAAATCCGGGATCTTGATAAAAGTCAGAAATTACCACGCTGATAATCATAATCATGTGAATAATGCACGGTATCTTGAGTTCTTCGAAGAAGGCTCTTGGGATTTTCTTGAAAAATACCCACATGTGGGAGAGATGTTTACATCACTCATGAGGAAAGGAATCATTCATGTGGTCGTGAATATCAACTGCAATTACCGGAGCAGCGCTGTTGTAGGAGATGTTTTGCGACTTGAAACAGCATTGGCACGATCATCTGACAGAAGCTATACCTGGTCGAAGAAAGTATTTCAGAACGATACGGATAAAATCGTGATGGATGCTGAGATCACTTGTGTCTTTATCAATTCTGCTTCAGGCGAAGTAGTCCCAATCAGTGAAGAAATGAAAACTGCCTGGCCTGAGTTGGCAGAGCGTAAGCGCTGATGAATAAAGCCGCCATGAAATGATAATTTTCAAAAGGAAAGCATAACCCACTAATCCGGCGGACGGCATACGGCTGCCGGTGATTTTGCACGTTAGCGTATATGAAACAAGAGGAGAAATACATGGGAACATCTGAAACAATTGCAATAGAAAATGCACATATGCCTCCGTTTTTCAACAAAATACCCATTTCAATCGATAGAGGAGATGGCGTCTACGTTTGGGACGAGGATGGAAACAAGTATCTCGACTTAACCTCAGGTTGGGGTGTAACGAGCATTGGACATGCCCATCCTGCCATCCAAACCGCCCTGACGGAGCAGGCCGCACGTATTCTACAGAATCCCAATTCAGGCCTGACATACTCACCTGTCCGCGCGCGGCTCCTCGCTCTTCTTGCAGATATCCTGCCTGCAAATCTCACACGGGTGTTTTTTACCAACAGTGGCGCCGAGGCTAATGATGCCGTCATTAAACTTGCACGCAAGGTTACGGGACGCCACTATGTCGTTGCTACGGAACGCAGTTTTCATGGCCGCACCATCAGCACGGCATCGGCTACCGGCCAGGCCAAGCACCGCGAAAAGTTCCGTCCTCTAATGCCTGGATACAGTTTTGTTCCTTTCGATGATCTGGATGCTATTCAGAGTGTTCTCAATGCCGATGTTGCGGCTGTCATTGTTGAACCGATTCAAGGGGAAGGCGGCGTTCGCATTCCAAGCGAGGGATATCTGGAGCATGTATCAAGGCTTTGCAGGGCAAACGGCTCTCTCCTGATTGTAGATGAGGTCCAGACCGGTTTCTGCCGTACGGGTCCCATGTTTGCCATTAGTGAAACCAAGGTCCGGGCGGATTTTCTGACCATGGCGAAAGGAATCGCAGGCGGTTTCCCGCTCGGTGCATTTGCTGTGTCCGAGGAGGTATCCGGGAAACTGGAGGTGGGAGACCATGGCGGGACCTACTGCGGGAATCCCCTTGCTTGTGCCGTCGCTTACGCCGTTATCCGGTATCTGATCGACAACAATATCAGTGCTTATGTTGCCAAGCTGGAACAGTACGCACTTGGCGAAATGCTGCGTTTGAAAGAGATGTATCCCGGAGTTCTCACGGAAATCCGCGGTAAGGGACTCTTGCTCTTTATGGAGTTTCGTGATGAAGCCATTGCCGCCCGCGTCACTGATGAATGTTTATGCCGGAAAGTATTCGTTCGACAAACCCAGGGAAATGGCATTCGCATATTTCCCGCCCTGAACATTGAGCACGAACAACTCATGGAGGGGTTCGCTGTGATCAGCCAGGCTATTGAACTCGTGGTCAAGGAAAAGCGCTGACCAGCCGTTGGAGCCGATGGAAGCCCGTTGGGTTGTTCCGGCTCGGCTTTTCGTTAGGCAAACAAGAATAGGAGGGGCATATGAAAGAAATGCAAATCGGTAAAGCGTTTACGCTGATGGAAGCCGGGCCGGTTGTTCTCGTTACGACGAACGATGGCGAGAAAAACAACATCATGACGATCTCGTGGACCATGGTGGTGGACTTTACGCCGATGTTTGCCATGACTACCGGACCCTGGAACTACTCCTTTTCTGCTCTTCGTAAAACAAAGGAGTGTGTTATTGCCATTCCCACTGTTGATTTGCTTGACAAGGTTGTCGGAGTGGGAACATGTTCCGGCGCTGATACGGACAAATTTGAAAAGTTCATGCTGACCCCCGTGAAGGGGAAGCATGTCGAAGCGCCCTTGATAAAAGAATGCCTGGCGAATATCGAGTGCAAAGTTGTCGACATCGTCAAGAAGCACAATATCGTCATCCTTGAAGGCGTTGCGGCGTACTTTGATAGTTCCCGAAAAGAAAAACGAACTGTTCACGCAGTTGGCGATGGAACTTTTATAGTGGACGGACGTAAATTGAACCGCAAGAAAATGATGTGGGCAAAAATTCCAGCCGGTCTCTAATTCTTTTAGTAATTGAAAATTTCCGGAATTTTTCAATTTATTTTACATTTTTAAAAAGTTTTATGTCTCAACAAATATTTTCTCTGCATTCCTGGCCGCGCGCGATCGTGCACGTTGACGGCGACGCTTTTTTCACGTCCTGCGAGGAAGCCATCCATCCCGAACTCCGGGGCAAGCCGCTGATTACGGGAGGAGAACGCGGCATTGTTGCCTGCGCCAGCTATCCGGCCAAAAAACTGGGCATCAAGCGCGGCGTGCCTCTGCATGAAGCAAGGAAAATCTGTCCCCGTTTGATTATTCTTCCCTCCGATTATGAAACGTATAGTTTGTTTTCGAGGCGGATGTTCGACATTATGCGGCGCTTTACTCCCGATGTCGAAGAATATTCCATTGATGAGGCTTTTGCCGACATTACCGGCATGCGCCGGGCGCTTCGTTCATCCTACGAAGAAATCGTCCTGAAAATGAAAACGGAAATCGAAAGGGAACTCGGCATAACCGTTTCAGCGGGATTGAGCATCACCAAAGTTCTGGCCAAAGTCGCCTCCAAACATCAAAAGCCCTCGGGCCTGACCATCATCAAAGGACGGGAGATCGCGGAATACCTGCATGATCTTCCCGTGGAGAAAGTATGGGGCATAGGCAATGCCACAACCCATTATCTGGCGAAGATGGGTATCCGTTATGCTTTGGAGTTTGCTCAATTGCCGGAAAAGAAAGTAAAAGAGAAATTTACCAAACCCGGCGTGGAAATCTGGCAGGAATTGCGCGGCATATCGGTTTATCCCGTCACTGCGGAAGAAAAAAGCTCGTACGCTTCCATCAGCAAAACCAAAACATTTGCTCCCGCGACGTCCAATGCCGGATATCTGTTTGCCCATCTGATGCGCAACTTGGAATCGGCCTGTATAAAGGCCAGACGCTATTCCCTGGCGCCGGACAGAATCGTTGTTTTTCTCAAGAAAAACGATTTCAGCACGGTGGGCAGTGAAGTTAAACTCTCCCATCCCTGCAACTGTCCGATGGAATTTTCCGGTATTATCCGTGAACTGTTTGACGGATGTTATTCGCCAAAGGATGTTTACCGCGCCACCGGTGTTGTGCTTCTTGAACTGGAACCGGACGAGCAGGTACAGTATTCTCTTTTTGACAATCCTCTACAGGCGGAAAAGATAAAAGAGCTTTACAATGTCGCCGATGAACTGGGGAGAAAATTTGGCAAACATACACTGCACCTGGGCTGTTCTCATCTTATAGAAGAATTGGGCAAAGGCCGTCGCGGTTCTCCCACCGTTCGTGAGCAAACGCAGCTTAAAGGCGAAACACGCCGCCGCCATTTGGGACTGCCGCTGCTGCATGTAAAAATATGATTTATCAACCCGATAATGCTTTCTTTCCGAGGTCTCGATTTTAAAAATTTTGATTTTATGCTAGGTTGCGGCCTATAATCGTTAAAGGACATAAAGTGAACGAAATGAAATTGACAGACACACAGATGATTGAAATTGCGCAGCACGCGTTTACGCGGATGGATGGGGCCTGGTTTTTGGCGCTGGCGAAGAAGTTCGGCATTCAAACAGCCTGGGAAATGGATGTGGAAGCCTGGAAACAATTTTCTTATGTTTTCGGCAAGAACCTTCGGAAGAACTATCTTCCCGACCCCGTCTGGCCGGAGAGTTTTTTGGATGCTTTTGATATTTTCAGCAGGGTTTTAAAGATCGAGGGACGGAAAGTTTGCATCGAAGATGGTAAAATCATCATGCGCATTACGGATTGCGAGACACAGAAAGCCATTGCCAGGGCCGGTGTTGCCGATTGCGGTATTGTCACCGTCCAGACATATCAGGGGATCATCGGCGGCCTGTTTGATAATAAAATTCTCGTGGATGTTGCTCACACCAAAAATTTAAATCGCGGTGATGATTGCTGCGAAGTTGTTGTCACCCGAAAGTAAAAATATGCGGGACCCCGCATGAACGCTGAAAGATCACCGGTCCATCGAAGAACACGCTGTTTATGTGTCGGATAAGACCCAAAAGAAAAAAGAAGGACGGAAAAACGCCGCCTTTGAAATGATTGACATGTGAACGAAACTCCCATATACATCACTTTGAAATCTTATCAATTCAACAGCCAGAACTCAGGAGAAAATAATGACGGAAACAGGCGGTGGTTCCCTTCCTTTGCCGCGACGTCTGCCCGTGGTGCTGGAAGACCGCATTCTTTACTGGATGCGCAGTTCATACGATTCTTCCATCCGGTGTGTGATCGGATTCGACGGGCGTGTGGACGCGGATAGAATGGCAAGAGCGGTCAGGCTTGCTCTCGATGCCGAGCCGGTTTTAGGCTGCCGGTTTGTCCGGGGCGCGTTCAGACAGTACTGGGAGCGCATGGAAAATCCGGACGCGGCAACTCTCTTCGAAGTTGTGGAGACCTCGGAGTATGACCAGAATATAGGCGATTTTCTGGCGGCGCTTCCAGTCCTCGATATTTACAACGGTCCCCAGGTAAGGGTATGGCTTCTGCGCTCCGCGAAAGACAAGCTGGTGATAAGCCTTCAGCATGTGGCCTGCGACGGCGGCGGAGCCCATGATTATATGGCGCTGCTCGCGTCCATTTACTGCAATCTCTCCGGCAATCCGTCATACCGTCCCGAACCGAATATTACCGGCAGCCGCAGCCTCAATCAGGTGCTTAAAAATTTCAGATTGGCGGATTATTTTCCGCTGTTAAGAAGGGGCTTGCGCGATTTCTACCAGTACATGTTTCCGCTTGTGAGAAAAGTTCCGCCCGCGATGCACATGCCGTTTTCCCGCGGAGCCATGGTTGTACGCACCTTCGGGCCGGAGCTTTTTAGAAAATTCAAAGAATACGGCCACAGGCGCAAGGCGACAGTCAACGACATGCTGACGGCGGCTTTTCTGAGGGCATTTTTCGGAAACGAAGGGTCGGAAGAAGATCTGTATCTGCGCATCGTGGGAACGGTCGATCTCAGGCGTTATCTTCCGGACAAAAAGGCCGACGCGATATGCAATCTTTCCAGCTTCATATATCTGGGGCTGGGGCGTGGCCTCGGCGCAACCTTTGACGATACGCTTTCCCGCGTGAGCAGCCGCATGACCGCGTTAAAAAACGACTTCATCGGCTTTGGTCCCGTACCGCTTTCCGCTTTCCTTTTCCGGATGCTTCCGTTTTCAGCCGCACTCTGGGTTCACGACAAGCTGGGTAATCCCCAGAAGATCCAGGCATCATGCGGCCGCGATATTGCCCCCCTGTTTTCCAATGTAGGCATTATAGATGCGGAAAAGCTTGCATTCGGAGGCGCGGCTGTAGTATCGGCCTATATCACAACACCTGTAGCGACGCCCCCCGTTCTGGTGCTGGGCCTGACGGGATTCGGCGAGAGTGTCACAATAGCCGCAGGTTTCTGCGAAACGGTCGTGACCAAAGACGAAGTAAAACGGATCCTGGACAGCATGGAGAAGGAACTTCTGAAATGTGAAAAATGAAGGAAGAAAGTTCAGGATTCAACATTGAACATAGAATATGGAAATCAGGACACCGGACTCTGACTCCGTGAATCAAGGTTCGAATCCTGTTTCCTCAACCATTTCTATTCTAAATCAAAGAGCTCCTTTTATTTTTTATCGTTTCCGGCAATCTTTGCCCACGAATCCCTCAGCGGCACAACGCGGTTGAAAACAGGTTTTTCGGCTGTTGAATCCCTGGCGTCCGTACAAAAATATCCCAGTCTTTCAAACTGAAACTGACTGCCCGGCTTGGCATTTTTCAGACTCTGCTCGGCATAACATGTCGTCAGGGTTTCCAGAGAGTGCGGATTCAGATAATGGAGAAAATCTTCTTCGCTTCCCGGGTCTTCAATACCGAAAAGCCGATCGTATAAGCGTATCTCGGCGGGAGCACAGTGCTGCGCCGATACCCAGTGAATAACGCCGGGCACCTTGCGTCCGTCAGCCGGCGGAGCATTGCGTGTTTGAGGGTCATAGGTGCAGTGCAGTTCCGTAACTTCACCGGTTTTTGCATCTTTGACCATGCTTTCGAATTTAATGACGTATGCGTTTCTCAGGCGGACTTCGCGACCCGGACCGAGACGATGATATTTTTTCGGCGGGGCTTCCATAAAATCGTCGCGCTCGATATACAGCTCTCTGGAGAAGGGAACTTCTCTCATACCCATATCCGGTTTTTGCGGATGATTGGCGCACTCGAAATATTCCACCTGATTTTCAGGGTAGTTGTCGATAATAACGCGAAGCGGTCGTAAAACGCACATGGCTCTGGGCGCGTTTTCATTGAGGTCTTCGCGCACACAGTACTCCAGCAGAGCCACGTCGATCAGATTGTCGTTTTTGGCCACGCCGATCTGGGCGCAGAAATTCTTGATGGCTTCGGGCGTGTAACCGCGGCGGCGCATGCCGGAAACCGTGGGCATGCGCGGATCGTCCCATCCGTGTACATATTTTTTCTCCACCAGTTCAATCAGCCGGCGCTTGCTGAGCACCGTATAGCTCAGGTTGAGACGCGCGAATTCGATTTGCCGCGGACGCAGACCGGTGATGAGCTTCTCCACGATCCAGTCATAGAGCGGACGGTTGTTTTCGAACTCCAGCGTGCAGATGGAATAGACGATTCCTTCCAGCGCGTCGGAGAGACAATGCGCAAAGTCGTACATGGGATAAATGACCCATTTGTTTCCGGTCCGGTAATGGGGTTCGCGTTTGATTCTGTAGATGATGGGATCGCGCATGACGATATTGGGCGAGGCCATGTCAATCCTGGCGCGCAGGACATGGGCGCCGTCGGCGAATTCTCCCGCCCGCATCCGTTGGAAAAGATCCAGATTTTCTTCCACGGAACGGTTGCGATAAGGACTTTCCTTGCCCGGTTCGGTGAATGTTCCGCGATACTCTCTGATTTCGTCGGGACTTAGAGAACAGACGTAGGCGTTGCCGGACTTGATCAGCTCAACGGCAAACTGATAAAGTTTTTCGAAATAATCGGAGGCGTAAAACAGACGATCCTCCCAGTCAAATCCCAGCCAGCGGATATCGTTGATGATTGATTCCACGTATTCCATGGATTCTCCCGCCGGATCGGTATCGTCAAGTCTTAAGTTGCAGGTTCCCTGATATTGTCTGGCGAT
The DNA here is from genome assembly GCA_021372815.1 of Deltaproteobacteria bacterium. Lineage (GTDB taxonomy): Bacteria > Desulfobacterota > Syntrophia > Syntrophales > Smithellaceae > Smithella. The sequence continues at coordinate 7,563 of JAJFTS010000163.1, forward strand.
GCCGAAATTAAGGCATACGGACTTGGCATGTCCGATATGGATGTAGCCGTTCGGCTCGGGCGGGAAACGGGTGGCGACTTTTCCATCGTTTTTGTTTGTTTTCAGGTCGTCATCGATGATGTCACGGATAAAATCGGAGGGATTTGAGGTTGTGTTCTCTGTCATGAATATATTAAAACTCCTTTAGGTCCATAGAAAATTACAAAGTGAACCTATAATATTTACGGAAATTTATCAAGGGCGGCGCTTCGGAACTGTGGGGTGCATCGCGGAATTTTAATCAGATTAGTGTATTACAAAAATTGATTAAATTATTTTTAATAACCTCACGCGATAAAAACATATCATAAATTTTTCTGGTGTTGCCGCCTATGGAGTAGAATTCATCATCAATTCTTTCGGTGTTTAATTCTTTTTCAATATCCGGGTGAAATCTGCCCGGATAATTTGTCACGACTTCCTGATTGAAATAAAAACATTGCGACATTCTGTTGATCGACTTTAATTTATTTATTTTTTCAGGATGCTTTTTATTGTAATAAATATAAGCGGTTTCATATTTGGCATATTCAGCAACGATATCTGGTTTCCACTCGATGAATTTGCCTTTGGCTCTGCCGCGGAAATTGCAGTGAATCTCTTCATCGTGCATAAAATAGGAATCCGCCGTGTAAATATCCATATTCTCCATACTCAATAACCTGGCATCCAGATTAATCGGATTGGAAAAGGTATAAACTCTATCACTTTTGACAAGATCATCCGCTGTGGCAGGTGTCATGACCACGTCTTCCAGATATAATACCGGTTTTTTGCATTGGAGTTCGTTTGTCAGTAAAAGATAAACTTCATAGGACGAAACTACAAAAAACGAAATGGCCTCGTTTTTATAAAAGCGATTGAACCAGTAGGCTACGTCGTCAACAAGTCTAAAACCATATATGCGATTATCCGTTTTTTTAAAGCGGATATAGTCCCAGGCCTTGCTTTTGTTGATGATATTTACATCCTGTCCGGTATTTAAGAAAATATCCTTACCGTCAACCAGATTGGTGATTGTATAATCTGAGGCAAGGTATTGGTTATCTGTGGAAATTATATTTATTTTCATGTTTATTATCGGTTCAATAAAAGGCCGATTCTTTGTTTATACTTCTCCATAATAAAAGCAGGAATCTGTCGTTTACTTTTAATTCCCAGGCTTTTGCAGGCATAATCAAAAAAGTAATACCAGCTTGTGAATAAATTACCCTTTCGTTCATACAGCCAGTAGCCATGCCACAAATATAATATTTTCCCGAATAATATAAATTCCGTATTGTTTGTTATTCTATAATATTCCTTAATTTTATTTTTCTTCATTGGTAATCCGGAAAGCTCTTTCATGAACGATTCCGGAACCGGCAGCGAATAATTTTTCACAAGATAAGAAAAGGCGACATTGAGTTCCACGGCAACATCAAATTGCTTGATGCGTTCAATTAAGAATTCCCAGTCAATCGGAGTATTTTTGATCAAGGTTGCCGCGTCCAGAACCCATCTTAATGTTCTCAGAAAAATCTGCTCTGCTCCATGAACAATGACATGAATAAGCATATCCTCGTTGCAGGGCGCTTTACATTTTATTCCTTTCAAATCAATATCAATGGAATGTTTAAATACTTCATCATAAGACATCGGATGCTCTTTATTCTCCTTGAATGAAAACAGAAAAATGTTCCAGTGCATATCTATCTGAATTTTCTGGTTATTAATAAAAGTGATTTCCTTGATATACTTATTGGCCAGCGGGTTTGAAAATCTGTTTTGGGAAAAAGTTGACTGATAAAGATACTCCCAGCTACGGGCTTTCATTATTTCAACCGCTTTTTCAACATGCTTTGGATTAATCAGTATATCGGCATCACCGACAGAGCGTGCTCCCGTATTCTTATAGGCATTCGTTAACAGCGGTAAACCTTTGAGTAAAATTACAGGAATGTTTTCTCCGCTCAATAAAGAAATGACATTTTTTGTCGACTCCATAACCAGCAGATTCTTATACCAGGTGTGTTTGTATACCCCTTTTATGATCTTTATTTCATCATCCGGGATATTCAATTCCTTTAGTCGCAGATACAGAAAGGGAATCAATTTTGAAACGGCTTTGTCCAGTTGATCAAAAACAATCCGGCTTTTCCACTGCTGCCACAATTTCGGCAAATCGTCTTTGCCCGAAAGCAGCATCTGAAGAAAAAGTTCTTCTTCTTTGGTGGGAAAACTTTTCGGGTATTTAAAATCTTTCATGAGTGTTGATATTAGAAAAAATTATTATTTTCGTCTTCTGTTTAATGATTCTTTAATGATCCTGAAATATTCACTCTTACTTGTTGATGAATCCAAAACTCCCTTGTTTGTTTCGTGAATTCTTCTTTTCACCAGAACCTCATCAACCTCTCCGAAATTCAACCCGGCTTCCCGCGCTTTGAATATCCAGTCGACGGATTCTCCGTTTTTCCATCTCGAATCAAAGTAACCCACTCTTTCAAACGAAGTTTTTTTAATCAGAATCGTTGAAGGAATATGTCCGGGTATGGGTTCAGGCGGACAATAATGAAGATTATGGGTTTCCTCGTTCAGCTCCGGGCTTATGAAACATTGCATATAGGAGAAAGAAATATCCAAATGGGGGTTGCTCCGGAATTGATTCATCTGAACCTCCAATTTATTGTTTTCCCAAATGTCGTCATTATCAAGGAAAGCAATGAATTCTCCCCGGGCCATACGGATGCCTTGATTTCTGGATTCCGCGGTTCCGTAATTATCTTCATTGTTGACAAGAATGATTTTCTTGCCGAATGATTCCAGTACGGACAAAGAATTATCCGTGGATTTGTCATTGATACAAATCAATTCCGTATTCTTATATGTCTGAGACAAAACGCTATGGATTGCTTCTGCAACATATTTTTCAGCGTTAAATACCGGGATGATAATGCTTACAAGGTTACTGTTCATTTGCGAGAAAAGATTTGATGGCTGCCGCGACGCCGTTGAGGTCATAACCCAGCTCCAAAAAGTAGCAGGGCGTTCTTTCTACGATTGCTCTTAATTCGGTTATCTTATTTGATTTTGTCAAATAAAGCTGAAAAAGCGTGGCTGGAAGCATGGAAACCATCGTTTGGACTTTGCTGGCCGGAACAATTTTTGTTTCTTCCACATTTTGTATCACCGGAATCATAATTGCGTGCAGAGGCGCTTCTTTGATAATCTTTTGCGGATATAATTCCGACAAAAAAACAGCAACTTTTTCATTTTCTTTATCAGTTCCGTTTTCATTCCATATTTTATCTTTGAGCGCTGGGAATGTATCATGAAAGGACTCCGGGAAAAGTTTCGTGGAACTATAAATACTGTGAGTCGTGATAACATCGCCGGATTTCACCGTTACATAATCATCGCCCAGATACGACATGCCTGCAAAAAAGCAGGATAAGGCCGTTGTCGATTTTCCGGATCCGCCCTTTGCCGTAAGCAATATTGATTTTCCGTTTAAACTGACCGCCGCACCGTGCATCAAATGCACTCCTTTTTTGGAAAGAAACCAGTTCAATATCAATCGGAGCGGTGACGCGCTCAATCGGTAAGGCAGGCGATCCGCGTCGTATATCCAGAAGTAGGCGGTATTGTTTTTTTCGTCATATAAATTCAATGTTTCTTCGCCGTGCAGGTATATACCCAGAAAAGAATCATGATTTATCGTTTTCGCGTTCACTTCCCGCGGATATATGTATTCCACGTCATTTACCCATGGCGAAGCAAGATGTGTGTTTGTGGATACGGAATCCCAAATGCAGACGCTCAAATCCGGATCATTATCTGAATCCTTTTCGATATGAGCAAAGGCTTTGGACATTTTGTACAGAAGTTTCTCGCTGTAGAAATTCAGGCAAATAGTTTTCCCGGCAACATCGTATATCTTTTTAAACGGCGGGATTGATGCGCTGATTTTATTGAAGACAGGCAAAACTTCTTCATTGAAATATTTTTTCGTAATCCGGAGGCTTTTGTTAGTGACAATATGAGAAGGAAAATCATTCATGATACCAATCATCAAGCGGGATTGTTCCTGTTATCAGGATAAAAAATATATGGCAACTTTTATTGCTTTAAATTCGGCCAGCCATCCTCGTTTACGTCATGAACCGGATCGGATCTTAAAGCGCCTGCCATATCATCATACCTTTCAATTCGAGGTATTATAAATTTTCCCTTGACGATGCCGGTTTGCTGTTCCCTGATATCGGGAGAAATGTCTGAATTCGATTCTAAGATAAGCTCATCTTTTAAAAATAAGCAGATTATTTCCTTGATGGAATTTTCGACAGTACTGATATCCGTATCGTAATGGTTTAGAAAATGTTGTGAAATATTTTTGACGGAATTATGCTTCTGAATTTCATTCCATATGACTGTCGCCGTTTTATTGACACTGTAATAGTAACCGGTTTCTAAATTTATGATAATGGTTTCTCCGTCAATTGTTTCACTTATTGCTTTCGATTCATTTATCTTATATGTCTTATTTAACATGGCGCGTTCATACCATAATATTTTAATAAAAAAAACATTATTATGGTATTTGATGCATAATAAATAAACAACAAAATATTATGCTGAATTTTAAGAAAAAGGCGTTCACCTGTGACAATGTAACTGGTGACAATGACCGACTGAACAACTGTTGATATATAAAACCGAATTCAGATTTGTTCTGCCGGCAATTTGTCCGTTACAATAATAACAATTCTAAATGGGGAAATATGTTTTGTCTATTGATAACAAAATAAACGGAGGACCGTTACGATCCCTGCCTTCCGCGAACGCAGAAAAAGAAAATGAAACGTTATATAATGCCGATAATATTTTTCCTGAAATCTTAATTATCAGTCATCCCAGAAGCGGAACGCATCTGTTGGAATCTTTTTTGAAAAGTCATTCCGTCATAAATGGTAAGGGTGTGATTATTGTAAGATACGAAGAAAACGGTGTGATGGGAAAAAATAAGAAATCTCAAATCAATGTTGGTATTTTAATGTATGAACACATTAGCACTTTCGAGAAATTAGGCGGTATATTAAAAAAACATAAAATAATTCATCTGATACGAAATTCAAAAGATGTGGCTTTAAGTATATTGCAGATGAGAGCCGATAAAATAATTCAAAGCACTCGTTATAAAGCACACTATATAGAGGATGAAATTATTCCAAAACGCGGAGAAATAAATTACAGCAAAAAAGAATTGTTAATCATGGAGAAAATGATCGAATACAGACAAAGAAAATATTCCGAAGAATTAAACAGAACAGGTTGTCTGGAAATTACCTACGAGTCGATTGCTCCCGGGAACAAAACAAACAAGGAACTCGATAAAATAATCACAAAAAAAATATTCGATTATCTTGAAATTAAGATTGACGATAACTGTATTTTAAGAACGAGGTACATAAAAACAGGAATTAATGGATAGTTTGTTTCCATGCGATCGTGAGTCGGGAAGATGTGTGCTTTTAATTCGCTAAGTTACCATCTTTTTTAATATCTATGTACAGTAATGTAAAAAATAAAGGAGTCATATATACCTGCATAACAGGGAATTATGACCAGTTGAACAACCACTCGTATATTCACCCGGGCTGGAATTATGTTTGTTTTACCGATGATTTATCAATTAAAAATAATCATAATACAAGCTGGAGAATTAATCCACTCGTCTTTGATAAGATGGATAATGTCCGCAACAACAGATGGCACAAACTGCATCCGCATATATTATTTCCGGAATACGAACAAAGCATTTATGTCGACGCCAATATAAATTTTCTCAGCAATGAATTATTTGATGATATCGATGTTGCCGTCAGGGAATCCAGAAAAATTTCTTTGGGACCGCATTTCAGCAGAATTTGCATCTATGACGAACTGGATGCCTGCTTGAAATTCGAGAAAGATGATCCTGAGATAATGAAAAAGCAGATTGATTTAATCAAAAAGGACGGTTTTCCTGAGAACTACGGTCTTTTTGAAAACAATATTATCTACCGGGAACATCACCATAAAGATGTTATTAAAATCATGGAAGACTGGTGGTGGTGGATTGAAAATCACTCCCGAAGAGATCAGTTAAGCCTTGCCTATGTTTTATGGAAAAACAATTTCCGGATTTCACCTTTGAGTGAGATGCCTTACAGGAAAAGCAAAAAAATATCTTTGTGGCACAGCAAACGGCATGTGACCAGGGAAGAATTAAACAGGCAGAAAAAAATCTTCACTGAATTATTTAGAAAAGTTAAAGAAAGAGGATCCGAATAGTTCAAGTTCCGAAGACGCGCACAAAAAAGAAATTTATATTCTAAAAAAGTAAACTTTTCAGAGATATCAGATTTCCGGACGGAGATGTGTTTGAGGATTATGCCGTTCTGTCGAATATATTCAATGAATGTAGAAAATTCGTTATATGCGAATTTAATCTTGAATCGGGAATGTTCCAGTTTCATTTCCTCAAACGTCATGTGATATTCTTTTGGTTGGAAACAACGGGATTGAGTTTCGGCTGACCGGATTTATCGGTAAAAAAACTTGAGCGCAGTCTCCGGTCGTGATATTAATTACAAAAAAATTCCAAGGCGGCGTGTCATTTGAAAATTGCCACTTACAATGTAAATTCCATCCGTTCGCGCCTGCATATTGTTTTGCCGTGGCTGGAGAAAAACAGCCCGGATTATTTCTGTATGCAGGAAACAAAAGTCGCCGATGCGGGCTTTCCCGCGGCCCAGTTGGAAACGTTGGGTTATCATGTGGTTTTTAAAGGCGACAAACAGTATAAAGGCGTGGCCATTGCCTCCAGGCTCAAACCGCGGAAAGTAACATTCGGCTTTGACAGTGAACCGGTTGATTCCGACCGTCTGATCATTGCGGCCTACGATGATCTGACGATAATCAATACTTATGTTCCGCAGGGCCAGGAAACGGATAGTCCGCAATTTACATACAAACTGGCATGGTTCGCGCGTTTTAAAAAATATTTGCAGAGGCATTTCCAGCCGCAGAATGAAATAATCTGGTGCGGTGATCTCAACGTTGCGCCGGAAACAATAGATGTCCACGATCCGAAAAGACTCTTGGGACATGTCTGCTTTAATCCGGAAGTCTGGAAAGCATACGAAGATGTTAAATCGTGGGGCTTAACGGATGTTTTCCGCGAGCATCATCCGGGAGTCGCCGGTCAGTATACTTTTTTTGATTATCGAATTAAGGATTCGGTCAAGAGGAAGCTTGGCTGGCGTGTTGACCACATCCTGGCGACAAAATCGCTTGCGGCCAAATCGAAGGGCTGTTCCATTGATCTGGAATCAAGACTTGCTGAAAAACCGTCGGATCATCTGATTCTTTATGCGCAATGGTAAGGGGAGAAAATGAATAAAAAAGAAAACATTGAACGTATCAATACGAAAATAGCTTCCGGGTTTGAAAAAATCGAAAATAAATTGAAGGAAACCGAAAATATTACGGATCTTTTTGAAGCCCTGTTTGCGGAAATAGAAGCGGAGTTTCAGCTGCCTTTTGTCTGGCTTACTATGGCGGAGACGGCCAAATCCGCGCCTGTCATCGAGGCGGTAAAATCGTCGAAAATTTTAAAAGACAGGCTCAATGTCATAAAACCGGAACTGTTCAGCGAAATATTTTTTTCCGGCTTGAAACCGATTTTAGTCAATAATAATTTAAGACCCTATTACAAATTATTTCCTTCGAATAAAAAATATTTTGTCAAATCAATGGCCATGGTGCCGTTTAAAATGAACGGCGAAATCATCGGAAGCTGGAATAACGGCGATGCGGCTCAGCATCGTTTCTCTCCGGACATGGATACCAGTCTTTTGCAGAAACTGGCCCGTTCGCTGTCAGGCCGCCTGGATGAACTTGCCGGCACAAGAAAGCGCGGTTAGATTTTCATATCAGACAATATGAAAGAACCCCGTAAAACTTCACGGGGTTCCTCAAGAGATATATCTTTGAAGGGGAAAAAGGGGTTAGTTAAGCAAGTTTTTAAGAGCGTCAACTACCGGTGCTGTGAAAATGGAAACCAGCAGGGCATAAAGAGCGAACGAACCGATTGCTTCGCTCATATATAGTTTGCTGTATTTTCTTTTCAGAGAAACGATAATCAAGCCGCCGACTATTAAACAACCAAGGTGAAAGAACGGGAAGTTGGTGTTTCCGGTAACGCTGAATTGAGCATAACTAAACGAAGCGGTGACTAGAATTACAAAAGCGGTCAGAAGGGTTGTTTGCATCACTTTTTTCATGGCTCTTTTATCTCCTTGTATGAACAATCTTAAAAACTTTACACAATTTCAATGAAATAATTGTGCCAAAATACGTTAATAGGAAAATAAAATGATAAGTATATAATATTAAAGATTTATAAAATGAAATTTTCAAAAAACCGTGCATTAAAAATATTATTGCCGGTCGGCTTCTTATTTAAAGAAACGTTAAATTTTTTATCAAAATCGAAAATTATATTTAATAAATAATTTCCGGAAAAATAACTTCCATTGCTAAATATTTCGCTTGACAAATAATGAATATTCTATATTTTTGAACGACAATTCAAAAAAATGAATATATATTCAAGAATATTACTAAATGGAAAGATCGGTAAGAAAAGAACGCGAATTTAATATGCGGCGGGCCGAAATCCTGAAACAGGCGGAAAAAATTTTCGCTTTGAAAGGTTTTCATGACGTCACCATGGCGGAGATTGCCAGTGCTTCCGGATTCTCCACCGGTTCGCTCTATCAGTTCTTTGAAGGAAAAGAGAATCTTTATACAACAATGGTCAGTGAAAAACTTGATTGGATGTTTGCTGAAGTCAGAAAATCAACCGAGTCTGTCGAGGGAACCTTGAATAAGATTGAAACGTTGATTGATTCACATTTGCAATTCGTCGAAAAAAATACTGATTTTCTTTCATTGTTTGTAAGGGGAGAAAAAGTGGCTTTCTCGGATGCGATGATATCGTTGCGTCAAAAGCTGATCTATAGTTACCAAACTCATGTAACCTTCATTGAAAATCTCCTGAAAGGCGGCATAGAAGCCGGGTTATTACGAGACCTGCCTTCCCGTGATATGGCCGAGGCATTGTTTCATCTGATAAGATCGTCATCAGTCAGATGGATGTTGATGTCGACGAAAGAATCCCCCTGTTCTAAAAAGGGATTTATTATGGATATTTTTTTACATGGAGTGAAAAAGTATGATTAGAAATAATTTGCTCAGGATATTTTTTATTTTGATCGTTTTCACTTTTGTTTATCCGTCTACGGTTTTTGCCGGTACAACATTAACTCTGGAAGAGAGTATCGATATCGCTTTGCAGAACAGTATTGTTTTGAACATGGCCAGAGAGGGTTCAAAGGGAGCAGTGGCGCAGAAGAATGAGGCGATGACCGGATTTTTGCCCAAATTCAGCACATCCTATAATTACACCCGATTAAACGAGGAACCCTTTACCCGATTTCAGGGTCTTCCGGCCGGACCCCTCTCTTTTATGAACGGCTTGGAAGTTCCCATGGGAACGAAAGATAACTTCAACTGGGTTATCGAAGCCAGGCAGCCGCTGTTTGCGGGCGGGGGCATTTGGGCGAACTATCAGGCCAGCCGTATCGGCGAAGATATTGCCCGTCAGGAAGAAACGGCCAAATACCAGGATGTGGTGCAGGAAGTAAAAGTAGCTTACTTTAATGTATTGCGGGCGCAAAAGATTCAGGAAGCGGCCAATCAGTCGGTCGAGATGCTGAAAGCCCATCGCGATGTCGCTGAAAATTATTTCAATGTGGGCATGATCCCCAAGAATGATCTGCTTTATGCCGAAGTGGAACTGGCCAACGGCAGACAGGCTCAAGTCCGGGCGCAAAACGCCGTGGACCTGGCCAAGTCGCGTTTGAATACCGTTTTAAAAAGAAGAATCTTCGAACCCGTTGAGGTGGTTGACATCCTGACCTACCAGCCGCTGCAACAGACATTTGAAGACTGCCTGCATATGGCAAAGCAGTCCAGGCCTGAACTTAAAATATCCTCTCTGAAAGCGGCGCAGGCGGGCAAGTTAGTGCGTGTGGCGGAAAGCGAATTTTTCCCTTCTTTAAATGTGGTCGGCAACTATACAAGATTCGGCGATGAAATATCGGTTTCCGGAAGTGATTACAAGGACATGGAGAACTGGTATCTGATGGCGGTGGCCAGTTGGAATTTTTGGGAATGGGGCAAGACGAAATTCCGGGTTGATGCCGGCAGAGCCAGAGAAAATCAGGCGCTTGATGCCGCGAGAGAGTTAAACGACCAGATTATTCTGGAAATAAAGAATGCCTATTTGAATTTACAGGAAGCGGAAAGCCAGATTTCCGTTTCGCAGAAACTGATTGAACAGGCCGGGGAAAATTTCCG
>JAJFTS010000184.1 GCA_021372815.1 Deltaproteobacteria bacterium
TTTGACCGTCTGGTCGGAATGCCCCTCCGGTGGATCGATTGATAAAAAATCAATTGGGAGAACGGTCAAAGGGAAAATTTTTCTGGTGCCTCGCGACGGATTTTTCCAGGCCAATTTATATCTGACGGATAAAATGGTGGAAGAAGTCTGTCGCCTGGCCGCGCTCGATAAGATATCAACTATTGTTGATGCCTATTGCGGAAGCGGGCTTTTTTCCGTTTTTCTTTCCTCCTGCGCTGACCATGTTACCGGCATAGAAATCAGTGAACAGGCGGTCCATTCCGCGAGAATAAACGCTGAAAATCTTGGCGCTAAAAACGTAGAATTTATTTCCGGGGATGTCGGCGGTGTGTTGGAGGAAAAATTCTTATCTTCGGCCCAAAAGATTGATTTGCTCATTCTCGATCCTCCCCGCGTCGGTTGTGAAAGGGAGGTGTTAAAGTTAATGATGGATTTACGCCCGCAAAAAATTATTTATATTTCCTGCAATCCGGCCACGCAGGCGCGGGATGTTAAATATTTGAATGAATGCGGATATCAACTGAAGAACCTTCTGCCGCTGGATATGTTTCCGCAGACGGAGCATATCGAAGTCATCGGTTTTCTGACGGTAAAATGAAAAAAATACGGTTGTTTTTAGAAGAAAAAACTTATAAAGAACAGTAATATTTATAGCGTTAAAGCAAAAATATTGTTATTTAAAAAAAGAAATATTTAAAAAAACAAGGAGAGGGGAACATGGCATCAAAAAGTAAAGATGTAAGAATTGAACAACTCCGGCTGTTTGAAAAAAAACTGGCGCTGCGATTACAGCAATTGGAGCAGAAAGGAATCAGCAAGGAAAAAGCCCAGAATGATTCTCTGGTCAAGAGTTTAAAATCGAAAATAAAACAGACCAATGCAAGAATTGCTGCGTTTGATAAATTCGTTCGGCAGACTCAGGAATTAGCCGCGGCTAAAGCGCAGAAACTGGCTGAGGCTGAAGCTGCCGCTGCCAAAGAACCGGCCGCTGAAGAAAAACAGGCGGAGCCGAAACCAAAGAAAAAAGCAGCTGCTGAAAAAGAACCGAAGAAACAATCCGCCGGCACAGAAGAAGCGGCGCCGAAAAAAGCCAAAAAACAGGCAGCCGAAACTGATGAAGCAGCGCCCAAGAAAAAGGCAGCCAAGAAAAAAGAAGAATAAAAATATACAGACAGAAGGAACGATATCCCGTCCCGATGCGTCGGGCCTGGATCGTACGACTTGTATAGCTCAGAGAGTCTTGCTGTCATTCATTATTAGCGGGTGTCAAATCCTACGTCGCTACGCTTCTAGGATAATTCCACTTACGCTTCGAACTTCGCATAGCTCGTTCTCAGCGAGTGTCATTAAAAAAGGGCATTAAAAATGCCCTTTTTTAATTTTAGATTTGGCGTCCCCACGCGGATTCGAACCGCGGTTACAGGCGTGAAAGGCCCGTGTCCTAGGCCTCTAGACGATGGGGACGTCTCTTTAGCGCCTCTATGCAAATTGCGCTTTATATCTTGATAAAATCAGAATGTCAAGCATTGACTCAAAAAAAATAATAAAAAAAGCTTTTTGTTTTATTGGTTTTAAAGATCATGAATGTGCTTGAAAAGAAACAGAAAAACACCTTATCAGATATAATCGGGAAAATGATAATCTCAATAACGAATGCCTGCTTTTAAAGCAGTCCCTCAAATCTTCTCTTTCAATATTATAAGGGCGGGTTTTTAAGACCCGCCCTTTAATTTTTAATAAAAATCGGAATATTTATTTGCGCCCGGCTTTGACAAAATCTTCCGCCATTTTATTGTATTTAGAGGTCTTGGCCGCTTCAATATATTTAGATTTCTTTGCCATCTTCATGAGATTTTTCAAAGTCTTGAAAGGAGTTGTTTTAATCATGCCGTTGGCTATTCCTACCGGCAACCCTTCGCCCAGATCCGGATCTACCATAAATGTTACCTTGGTGTTTTCACGGTCAACCCATTGAAGCGTGAATAGTGAATTAAATGAAGGCATTCTTACATATCCCTTGCCGGCATTGTAGGACATGTCGTTGGTTGCATCGCCGTACACAAGATTAGTGCCGTTTTTCTGATCAATGACCGTTTTGCTTTTCAACACCATATCCCTGTCTGTGTAAAGTGTGACATGCTGACGAAGCCAGAATATAAAAACATCATTTTGTTCGTCCACCGTTTTCAGCATCTTTGTTTCTTTGCAATCATGCATCCACTCCGGATAGCCGGGAATATCTCTGAGGATGGTTCCAATAACTTCTATTCTTGCAGGTATAAGACATGTAGCTTTTGCAGCGATATACTGTTTGCCGGGGACGGCGCTGGTGTATATCTGACAGTTATCTTCCGTGTCGACAAGTTTCCATTGATACTTATCGGCCGTAAAGCCGTTTGTGGCAACAATCAAAAGCATCAATACGAGGGTAATAATAACATTTCTTTTAGACATACAATCCTCCTGTTATTTGATTAATAATACTATTATTCTTTTGGCTTGCTAAATATGGTGACGAAGGCACACGGGTAAGTCTATTGCATGGCGGGGGTAAATTGTCAAGCGATATGCAGGCCGGATTGAATCGTAAAATCAAATATGTTATAAAAAATAATATCTATTCACTCATTGCAGTTGATTTCCCAAATATAAAAATAAGGAGGTCTATAAGCGATGTCGGAAGAAACCCATAAAAAAGAACTTGATGAGAAACATCTGGAGAAGCTGACCATTAAGGAATTACGGGAGATTGCCGCGGAGATACCGCATGAAAAAGCGATCCACGAAATGAAAAAGGAGGAGCTCGTCGCTTTCATTAAGGAGGTAAGGGGTATTAAGGACGAAACGACGGTCAGGAAAAAGAAACATATCGGTAAAATCAATATGACCAAGCCCGAAATCAAGGCAAAAATCCGGGAGCTGAAAGCTTTGAGATTACAGGCGCTGGAATCCAAAGAAAGTGACAAGGCTGTCTGGTGCAGACGTCAGATCAGTCAACTGAAGAAGAAATCAAGACGTATTACCGCCG
>JAJFTS010000197.1 GCA_021372815.1 Deltaproteobacteria bacterium
ATTGTCAACAACAACGCCGCGGCGGTTTTGCTGGTGCTCAATACGCTGGCCCAAAAAAAAGAAGCCATTGTCTCGCGCGGCGAGCTCATCGAAATCGGCGGCGAATTCCGGATTCCGGAAATTATGAACAAAAGCGCGACCAAACTTCGCGAAGTGGGAACGACCAACCGCACACGTTTGAGCGACTACGAAAAAGCCGTCAATGACAAAACGGGTCTGATTATGAAAGTGCACACCAGCAATTACCGTATTGTGGGATTTACCGAAGAGGCAAGCATTGAATCATTGGTTGAGCTGGGAAAGAACAGGGGCATTCCGGTCATGGACGATCTGGGCAGCGGCTGTCTGATTGACCTTGACCTCTACGGCCTTCAACATGAACCCACCGTGCGGGAAACGGTGGATAAAGGCGTTGATGTTGTCACCTTCAGCGGCGATAAACTGCTGGGCGGCCCGCAGGCGGGCATCATCATCGGCAAAAAAGAAGTTCTCGCAAAAATCAAAAAGAATCCCCTGAATCGCGCCCTGCGCATTGACAAATTCACACTGGCCGCTCTGGAAGCCACCTTGATGCGCTACTTAAATACTGCCGATGCGCCGAAAAAATTAAGAGCCTTGAAGGCTTTGACCGAACCGGTTGATGATGTTAAAAAACGAGCGGAGGAATTAATAGAAAAATTGCGGAAAGAAAATTTCGACTCGCTGAAATTTTCCATCCGTGAAGACTTTGCCGCCGCCGGCGGCGGCTCCCTGCCCACACAGCAGATTCCCACGGTTTTGGTTGCCGTCGAAAACAAAAATATGCCGGCCACAAAGATGGAAGAAAAACTGCGCAAGCTCGACGTACCGATCATCGCCCGCGTGGATAAAGACGAAATCCTGCTCGACCTGCGCACCGTCGCCGAAGATGAATTTGTTTTCATCGTTGAAGGTTTGAAACAAATAACCACCTGATGCTGTCATTCCCGCTAAGGCGGGAATCCAGAAATAATATTTTTAGTAAACAATCGCTTATCACGGATAAACAGTCGGAGCTAAAAGACGCGAGTGAACTTGGGCAACATGATTTAAAACAGAACTCTTTAATAAAAGGAAAAAACAACCTATGGAAAAGAAAACTGTTATTCTAAGATATGCCCACATTTATTTCATTATATCATTACTAATTTGTATTACCTTCTTTTCTGGGTGTTGCAGCGAAGGAATGGACATTAAGGTTACGAAAAATCTGAAGGAGAAACTTGATAAATTTCATACAGCGATAATTATTATCCAAGATTATAAATATGGTAACGATGAGGATAAAGCATGGCGTGATAAAAGATCTTATGATTCAAAACTATACCTTGATTCTCAGTTGTCTGGTTTACTAACAGAAAGAGGCCTTAATGTTACATGTGACGACAAAGCACATATAGATCTCAAAGTTGAATGCTCTTTCAGACGAAGTCTTGGTTGTATTGACGTTGGCCGGCATTTTAACACTGAGTGTATTCATATTTCTTTAGTTAATTTAAAATTTATAGATACGCGTAAAAATGAAATAATAGGCGAAGTTGAATGTACTAGACCTTCATTAAAAAAAATATCGCACACTTTTGTTGAAGATATGTTTAATGAACTTATCAAGAGCGCGCAGACAGAGGCAAAAAAATAAAAATCACCACGACATCTAAGAAGCGCAATGATACTATTCTGTCATGCCGGACTTGATCCGGCATCCAGGAAAAAATAAAAATGGATTCCGGCCTACGCCGGAATGACAATTTTTTAAAAAAGCTGGATTCCCGATCAGGTCGGGAATGACAAAAGGTGGGACAATAATTTGGTCGAACAGACGGAAAGAATAAGTTTTACGGTAAGCCAAAGCCAGGGTGGGCAGAGGCTGGATATATTTCTTGCGCAAAGCGAGGCGGCGCTTTCCCGTTCGCAGGTCAAGTACGCCATTGAGGAAGGCGACGTGCTGGTCAACGGCAAAGTTCCCAAAGTCAGCCAGCACCT
Source organism: Deltaproteobacteria bacterium (assembly GCA_021372815.1). GTDB lineage: Bacteria > Desulfobacterota > Syntrophia > Syntrophales > Smithellaceae > Smithella. Next base: position 2,002 of record JAJFTS010000197.1, read on the forward strand.
CAAGGAAGGCGATGTGATTGTGCTGACCAAGAAGCCGCCCGTGGAAGCCGTAGCCGTGCCGCAGGAAATGCCCCTCAATATCGTTTATGAAGACGACGCCGTTATCGTCATCAATAAACCGGCCGGCCTAGTCGTGCATCCGGCGCCGGGGAACCCCGATAAAACGCTTGTCAACGCTTTGCTTTTTCATTGCCACGATTTATCGGGAATCGGCGGCGTTTTACGGCCGGGCATCGTACACAGGCTGGACAAAGACACCTCCGGCCTGATTGTCGCGGCAAAATCGGATGACGCGCATCGTCAACTTTCGGTACAGTTCGAAAAGCATGATGTTTATAAAAAATATCTGGCGCTTGTCTGGGGCGATATAAAAGGCAATAGTGGAGAAATCGTTCTGCCTGTCGGCAGGCATACTAACAACCGTAAAAAAATGTCCACGAAAAGCAAACACGGCAAAGGAGCACTCACACTTTGGAAAGTACGCGAACGCTACGGCGTGGCGACGCTCCTGGAGGTGGAAATTAAAACCGGGCGCACGCATCAGATCCGCGTACATCTGTCCGACCGCGGTTATCCGGTTGTAGGCGATGTCGTTTACGGCAACTCCGCCAAAATCAACACCGTTAAAGATCCCCTGCTAAAGGCAAAGATCAAGGAATTCAATCGGCAGGCACTGCACGCGGCACAGTTATCTTTCATTCATCCGCAAAAAGGCGAGCGGATGGTATTTACAGCGGACATGCCCAAGGATATGACCGATCTGTGCGCGCATTTGCGTGCAAGCGCCAAGCAGGTTGACTCAAAAAACGATATGTGGAAAGATAAATTAAAGGTGTGATTCCGTTCCACATGTTTGGACATGTGGAATAATTTCCAATTCCGATATAACGGAATTGGATAATTCGGCTAGCAAATTTCAATACGCTTTGCTTTTGAAATTTGAGACTCATTACGACTTACAAAATTCAGTTCACTTCGCTTCTGAATTTTGAGTCTCATTAAGGCAAATAAATGTTTCGTCTGAATAAAATACATTCCATACAGTATTACGAATCCTCGTTTTTGAGCGGATGCGATTTTTTAACACACGCCTTCTGCACCCGACTGGGCGGCGTGTCGGAAGAAGATTACGCCTCTCTAAACATCAGTTTCAAGGAAGGCGATCTGGAAAGCAAAGTCCTGCAAAACTGGAATCGTCTATCCATGGCCTTTGCCATACCGCTGGATAATTTCCTGACCTTAAATCAGGTTCATGGCGATGATATTCTGGTTATCAAGCCGTTTGGCGATTATTTGCCTTCAGACGGCACTCTCGATTATGACGCCATTGTCACCACCCGCGAGAATCTGGCCATCTGCATCAAGACCGCGGATTGCGTGCCGGTATTTATCGTTGACCGGACAAAAAAAATCATCGCCGCGGTTCACGCCGGCTGGAAAAGCACCGCGCTGGAAATCACCGCCAAAGTAGTTCGCAAGTTGTTAGACAAATACGGTTCAAATCCGCGGGATATTCTGGCGGCCATCGGTCCGGCTATCGGCCTGTGCTGCTTCGAACTGGATAAAGAGTCGGCAGACTCTTTTCGCAATCAGAAAGATCATCAGGATTTCCTTTTCCCCGGCGAAAAACCGGATAAATGGATAGTGGATTTGCCGCAAGCGAACCGCCGGCAGATGATCAATTGCGGCATTCCTGAAGAAAACATCGATCTTTCCCCCTTGTGCACTTTCTGCCGTCAGGATTTATTTTTCTCGCACCGGGGTTCCGGCGGGATTACGGGCCGACAGCTTAATTTTCTGATGATCAGGGGGGAAGCGCCCTGCCGCGTTCTGACCATCGGCGAGGAATACCCGAAAATTCAATAAAACATGGGTATTGACAGTATTCATTTTCAGTATTACTAAAAACGACCATTTTTTTAAAGGAGCAAATACATGATTATCGTTACAGGAGGCGCCGGATTTATCGGCAGCGCTTTTGTCTGGAAGCTCAATCAGGAAGGCATTGATAACATCATCATCGCCGACCGTCTGGGAACATCGGAAAAATGGAAAAATCTGGTCAATCTAAGGTTCGTCAATTACATCCATAAGGACGACCTTCTGGAAATGATTGACACGGATATGGTGCCCTTTGAAGTGGACGCGATCATCCATATGGGCGCCTGCTCATCCACCACCGAACGCGACGCCGATTACCTGTGGCACAATAATTATGCTTATACAAAGTTATTGGCGGAG
>JAJFTS010000136.1 GCA_021372815.1 Deltaproteobacteria bacterium
AACTTATGCTGAATTGCAGGGCAGGAAGGATGCCCAGACCGCCATGGAATTCCTCAATAAAGAGATTCCCGGCTTCGCGGGCGCTTTTCTTTCCGATACGGCTGTCCAGGTCGGCATACGCGAGACCAGACGCATTGTGGGACGTTATGTGCTGACCGAGGCGGATGTTCTCGCGGGCCGTATGTTCGACGATGCGGTATGCTTATCCAGTTGGCCGCTGGAAATCTGGGAAGGAGGCCTAGAACCGCGCATGGTCTTTCTTCCCGAAGGACGCTACTACGGCATTCCCTACCGGTCGCTTCTCTGCCGGGAAATCAGCAACCTGCTCGTCACGGGAAGAGCCATTTCCATGGATCACGGCGCGCTGGCTTCCGCGCGTGTCATGGGACCTTGTCTCGCGGAAGGACAGGCGGCAGGAATGGCCTGCGCTCTGGCCCTGTCGTCGGGACGATCAATCGACGCAATTGAAATCAGCAAGCTTCAGGACGTTTTAGTTAAGAACGGCGCAAGGCTGAGCTGAAGAAGTAAACGGTGAATGGGAAAAGGAAAAAAACAATAAAAGGTGAAAGATACTGCATGCCGGCTTTCGCCGGCATGACAGAGGTTTATCGTATAATTTGTGAGAGTGGTTTATTTCTTGGCGGGCAAAAAATGTTTGAATCCGTTTTTAATGATTTCGCTGAAATTGTAAGTTAAATCATCAAGCGATATTTTCATTTTATGATTAAACCAATCCTGATACAGGCCGGCAAATCCGGAAGCATATAAATTGACACAGACCATAAACTGTTCTTTGTTTTTAATAGCCAACATCTTTTTTTCATCGCTTAGTATTTTACGTACAAAAAGGGTTTTCAGTCTGTTCATAAAAGAGACGGAAAGCTGCGAATTAATCAGCACCCGGTAAAATTCCATATCTTTTTCCAGAAAACGTGCGATATTCGTAAGAAACGGCAAAGGATTTTCTATCAGTCTGGTGTTTTTAAATTCATCAAGATATTTGAATAATGCCGTTAAGATCTCTTCTCCGATTTGTTCCGAAACGGCGTTTACATTCTTGTAATGGGCATAAAAGGTCCCTCTGTTAATATCCGCCTTGGTGACAATATCGATCACGGTAATTTTGTCGATATCCTTCTCCTTTGTTAAATCCACATATGCCTGTTTGATGAGTTTTCTGGATCGAATAGCGCTTCTGTACTCGGTCTTCGTTCGCACAACCTTTCTGCCCATATTATTTCCCCTGCAAAATATTTGTTCAAAGTCGGACAGAACAACAATATATGTACAATATTGAACAATACAACAAAATGTTGCCTATTGACTCTCACACAAGTGCACTATATTGTACTTATGTTCAAAAATCAACGTTTGTTTGATTTTGACAAAATTTTTTTAACGGTCGATTCGGGCAATAAAAAGTTATGCAAACATACAAACGCCAAACCATGAAAAGCAACCATCACAGAAAAAGCCCATGGCCTATGACACGAGTTATACTGTCCCCCGAGGCACCACAACGACAGAAGGATATATTTTGCACGGCGGATGAAACGGTAAGATCCGTAAAATCAGGTGATTGAAGTTGACCTTTACATACAGGTGAATGCGGAATCCAGAGGAAAAACAAATTATTCCGGAGGCAAACGAACTAAAAAATCTCAGGGATGTCCTGAAACGATAAATAACAGGGAATAGGAATTATCATCAAATCTTTGATCTCAAAATTACAGTGCAACAGTCCTATTCCAAGCTTTGATAAAATAATAATTAAGCCTTCTACCTAAATAACTTTTTAGGTCACGCTGGAATGCTTTGCTAACGCGAGTAACCTGGCGTTTTCTTGCAGCACCCCCTCCTACATGAAGGGAGGGAGAATTACCAAATTCTCCCTCCCTCGCCCCCCTCTGACTTGAAATATCAGAGCACTCCAACGGAATTTCAAATAAGAAGACCGGAAGCATTGTACCGGTTTTTAGAAAGCATCCCTCCCCCCTATCCAACAAA
>JAJFTS010000137.1 GCA_021372815.1 Deltaproteobacteria bacterium
CGCGGATCAGAGCTTTTTTTTCTGATTCAGCAAAAACAAAGGGAGACTCCATTTTTAATATTTCCTGGAGCAGCTGATAAAGCCTTTCGATGGAGTTTGCGATCGTGGGGCTGGCGGGTGGATACAACTGTACATTTTTGATGGCCGTGTGCATGAGAACAAGCGCGTCCATAGCTTTAAGCTGCAAATCTATATCCGCCATTATTTCCTCCCGGTAATCAGACTGGTCCTGCTGAAAAAGACTTGAGGTTAAATACTTACAAAAAATTTATAGAAATATGCTCTTTCATGCTTCTGCGAATATATAAAAAAAGAGCGGCGGAGTGTCAAGGGAAAAGACGGAAAGAATGAGGTAATCATTGCTGAAAAAGTTATTGTGAGACTCAAATTTCAAAAACAACGTGCATTGAAATTTGTAAGTCAAACAATCCCGCACAGCGGAGGGTATGATACACCGCAGCTTGCTGCGGAATTGTTTCCAATGCTTGCTTTGATGTCCATACCCGTGATTTTGAATTATAGCAGAATTGCAAGACAGATATTCTGATGTTGCCTGGCAGTTCTGCAACCCTATCTACCTACGAAGACTTAGGTCAGTAACTTTGCGTCCCACCTTTTCAGATGGTTTGCCTTTTTCAAGCTTATCTATAAAAATGTACTGCAATGGTTATGCCACAAAACAGCATAATTAATTGGCGTATGATATTAATATCTTGCACAGAGGCGCTGCCGTTGGTTCCTTAAATTACGGTCATTTTCACATCTTCCTGGTTAAATTCACCAATTGAGAAACGATTTGATTAGTTTGAAGCCCGTTCTAAAACCAAAACAGCAATTCGGTTAAATTAATTCGCGTTGTGTCATTTGCAGGAAGAAAGAAATAAAATCTTACTATAACTGAATGACCATATTAGGTGATGGTACAAATATACAGAGCATGAGCTTATACGGAAAATTCTTTTGCCTGTTTCATAATTTCAATCCCCGCGCTTGCGCCGATACGGCTGGCGCCTGCCTCGATCATTGCTTTTGCCGTCGCATAATCTCTGATTCCGCCGGAGGCTTTTACGCCTGCCTTGTCGCCGACCGTTTTACGCAGCAGGGCTACATCTGCAACAGTGGCTCCGCCGGTGCTGAATCCCGTGGAGGTCTTCACATAGTCCGCTCCTGTCCGCACAATGCATTCGCAGGCCGCGATTTTTTCCGCATCGGTCAGAAGGCAGCATTCGATAATAACTTTTACCAGAACCTTGCCTCTGGAAACTTCCACAACAGCCCGGATATCCGCTTCCACGAAAGCAAGATTGTTGTCTTTGAGGGATCCGATATTGATAACCATATCAATCTCATCAGCTCCGTCTTCTATGGCTGTTCTGGCTTCAAATACCTTGACAGACGTGGCTGCAGCACCCAGAGGAAAACCGATTACGACGCAAGTCAGAACCGGACTTCCGGCCAGTTCTTTTTTCACGAGTGCGGTATGACAGGGATTCACGCATACGGATTTGAAGGAATATTCGCGTGCTTCCCGGCAAAGACGAACGATTTGATCCGGACGGGCTTCAGGTCTTAACAAAGTATGGTCGATATATTCGGATAATTTCATGTGTTCTCCTTTATTATGGGTGCGTGTATTGAAGCAGTTTTTCTATTTCATCTCTGTAAGGCATGGCGGGCGCCGTTCCGAGTTTGGTGACAGAAAGGGCTCCTGTGGCGTTGGCGAACCGGACGGCCTGCACTACATCCAGGCCTTCGGCCAGAGCGGTTGCCAGTCCGCCGTTGAAGGCATCCCCTGCGCCTGTTGTATCTACAACATTTACTTTGATGGGATCGATAACATATTCCATGGAGTCTGTTAACACCAGCGCTCCCTTGTTGCCCATTGTGATAATGACATGTCCTATGCCCTTGGCTTTAAGTACACGAGCTGCTTTTTTTGCGTCATCCATATCCGTGACTTTTACTCCCGAAAGAATGGATGCTTCGGTTTCATTCGGCGTTATAATATCAACCTTGGCCAGCAAATCGTCGGAAAGAGGCTGTGGCGGCGCCGGTGCGGGATTCAATATGACCTTTATTCCCCTGGCGTGGGCTATTTTAACCGCGTTCTCGACGGCATCGAGATTGGTTTCAAGTTGGGTCAGGAAAACGCGGGAATTTTCGATTTGCTCTCTGGCAGACTCAATCTCTTCCGGAGTTATATGTTCACACGCTCCGATTGTAACGACGATTTTATTTTCGCTCGTGTTTTCGTCAACCATAATCAGGGCTGTTCCGGTGGGATAACATTCATCCTGCATAACGTAATGCATATCCATGCCTTCACGTCGAAAACTTTCCAGCGCTATCTGCGCGAACGGATCAGTACCGATCTTGGTGATCATGGTTACCGCTGCGCCGGACCGGGACGCAGCCACACCCTGATTGGAACCTTTACCGCCCGGTCCTATTTGAAAGTGCGAGCCTTTGACGGTTTCTCCGTGTTCCGGGAGATGAGGGGCGCGCGCCATCAGATCCACAATAAAACTTCCCATAACTGTAATTTTTGCTTTAGACATATGTTCCACCTGACTCGTATCTGGAATATAAAATTAAATTCTTGCGCTTGAAATTTTATCTTGCTTAACAAATTCGAGGCACCAATTCACCCGTCGGCAGGTCGATCATGCGCTCGCCGCCGATGGATGTTTTGAGAACAACCCGACCCTGCGCGGCTTTGCTCACGCACCCGATAATTGCGGCGTATTTACCGTATTTGTGATTGCGCATCGCAGCGAGCACGGCCTCAGCGTCGGACTGGGGGCAGAACAAAATCATTTTGCCTTCGTTGGCCAGAAAGAGCGGATCGAATCCGAGAATTTCACAGACACCCCGGACATTATCCTGCACAGGAACCGCTTTTTCATCGATGTTAATGCCCACCTCGGCGCTTTTGGCAATTTCCGCCAGAATCGCGCCCAAGCCCCCACGTGTCGCGTCACGCATGCAGTGCACGTTAGGGCTGACTTTCAATATTTCGGCGATTAAACCGTTAAGCGGAGCAGAATCTGATAAGATATCCGATGTAATGGCTAAATTTTCTCTGGCCTTGATGATGGCCGCGCCATGATCGCCGAT
>JAJFTS010000141.1 GCA_021372815.1 Deltaproteobacteria bacterium
TTTTTTCAGCATGACAAAATCTCCGATTTATATTTTTTTACGAATACGATCTTTCTCCGTGAGAACTGATATCCAATCCCACTTCTTCTTCCATAGGGCTTACCCTTAATCCGATACTCATATCCAGTGCCTTGGCCAGTATATAGGTCACCCCGAAGGAAAATAATATAGTAACAATGACGGCAATAATCTGAATACCCAGTTGGTTGGGATTGCCGAAAAACATGCCGTTGGCGGCATCGGCATTGACAGCCGCGGTCGCAAATAATCCCGTAGCGATAGTACCCCAGGAACTGGCCATACCGTGACAGGCCCAGACGTCGAGCGATTCATCCACTTTAAGTCGATCCCGAAAACGCATCGCGTAATAAGAAAGAGGCGCCGCTACCGCACCGACAGCCATCGCGGCCAGAGGCGTAATGTAACCGCATGCCGGCGTTACGGCTGCCAGACCGACAACCATTCCCGTGGCAATGCCCAAAGTGCTGGGCCTGCCGTCCAGCCAGGAAAGCAGCATCCAGACAAGACCCGCGGTTGCCGCCGAAGTGTTGGTTGTCACCAGAGCGTTCACTGCCACACCGTTGGCACCCAGAGCGCTACCCGCATTAAATCCGAACCAGCCGACCCAGAGCAATCCGGTTCCCAAAACCGTCAGCGGAATGTTGTTCGGTTCCATCGGTACATTGCCATGATTCTTGCGCGGACCGATAACAAGGGCAAAAGCCAGGGCGGAAAAACCAGCCGCAATATGCACGACCGTCCCGCCAGCAAAATCGAGAACGCCCATTTCTTTCAGCCAACCGCCCTGTCCCCAGACCCAGTGACAAAGCGGGTCATAGACCAGTGTTGCCCAGAGAAGACTGAAAAGCAGGAAGCTCTTAAATTTAACCCGTTCGACAAAAGCGCCCGTAATCAACGCAGGCGTAATCACCGCAAACATCATTTGAAAAGAAGCAAAGAGTTCATGAGGAATGCCTTTGGCGTAGTTGGGGTTCGGCTCGGCGCCAACTCCCTGAAAGCCGAGAAAATCCAATCCGCCGATTAATCCGCTAATGTCCGGACCGAAAGCCAGAGTATATCCGAAAAGCACCCATTGCACGCCGATCAGCGACATAAAAACATAACTTAGGGTTAAAGTTGAGAGAACATTTTTTCTCCTCACCATACCGCCGTAGAAAAACGCCAAGGCCGGCGTCATCAAAAGAACCAGAGAACAACACACCAATATCCACGCTGTGTCTCCTACATTGACTTGAGCACCCATCACGCTCCTCCCATTATATAAACTGATTAATGAACAGCAATTATCCTGCCATAATTTATTGATGATTGAATACAGCCACTTATGGTATTCACAAAAAACTAAGGCGCACATGTTTGTGTAATTTGAATAAATAAGGAACACAATTGAACCGATTTATCGAATGTTCAGGAGAATCAAGTAAGGTTCTTTATTGACATATAATACCGTTATACCTATACTTTCCTGCACTGCTAATAAAAAATTCTCAAGGAGTTCATCATGACCGCACCGCTTATCATCGCCATGTCCCAGGGCAAGGAAATTTCTTTATTGCCGCAGATGGCCAACCGTCACGGACTGATTACCGGAGCAACGGGCACCGGTAAAACAGTTACTCTGCAGAAGATGGCGGAATCTTTCGCCGCAATCGGCGTTCCGGTTTTTATGGCCGATGTCAAGGGAGACCTCTCCGGCATCGGTGCGGCGGGCGTCTCTTCGGATAAACTGCTTAAACGCCTCGAAGGCATCGGCATCAAGGAATTCAAGCCCCGCGCCAACACGGCCGTTTTCTGGGATGTGTACGGAAAATCCGGTCATCCCGTGCGCGCTACTGTCTCCGATATGGGACCGCTGCTTCTGGCGCGTCTGCTGAATCTCAATGAAACTCAATCCGGCGTTTTGCAGATTGTTTTTAAAATAGCTGATGACAACGGCCTGCTGTTGATTGATTTGAAAGACCTGCGGGCGATGATTCAATTCGTGGGAGATAACGCCAAAAAATTCAGGACGGAATACGGGAATATTTCCGCCGCTTCTGTCGGAGCGATTCAGCGGGGTCTCCTGGCCATCGAAGAGCAGGGCGGCGATAAATTTTTCGGCGAACCAATGCTGGACATAGCGGATTTGATCCAAACGGACAATGAGGGACGCGGCGTCATGAACATTCTCGCCGCCGATCAACTCTATAACAATCCCAAACTCTATTCCACTTTTCTGCTGTGGATGCTGGCTGAGCTGTTCGAGCAGATGCCCGAAGTAGGCGATCCGGAAAAGCCCAAACTGGTCTTCTTTTTTGACGAAGCCCATCTTCTTTTCAATGACGCCCCCAAAGCACTACTGGAAAAAATCGAACAGGTTGTTCGTCTGATTCGCTCCAAAGGCGTAGGCGTTTATTTTGTCACTCAGAATCCGCTGGATATACCGGATACCGTTCTGGCTCAGCTGGGTAATCGTGTCCAGCACGCCTTGCGCGCCTTCACCCCCCGTGATCAACAGGCGGTTAAAACAGCCGCGGAAACCATGCGTCAGAATCCGGCCTTCGATGCCATGCAGGCCATCATGGAACTGGGCGTCGGCGAAGCGCTGATTTCCTTCCTCGATGAAAAAGGACGTCCAAACATTGTCGAACGATCCAATGTCATTGTTCCTTCCTCGCGCATGGGCGCAATGACTCCTGAAGAGCGTATAGCCGCCATCAAGTCTTCCACAATTTACGGACATTACGAAAAAACCGTTGACCGCGAATCAGCTTATGAAAAATTACAGGGCGGAGAGCAGGAATCTGCACAAGCAAGCAAGCCGGCGGTTAAAGCTGAAGAAGCCGAAGCTCCCGCCAAGGGTGAGGGAGGCGTGGGCGAATCTCTCGGTAAAATCATCTTCGGCAGCACCGGTCCCCGCGGAGGCCAGAGAGAAGGCATGGTGCAGGCCGCGGCAAAAAGTGTCGCCCGCAGCATCGGCTCTGCGGTCGGACGTGAAATTATCCGCGGCGTGCTGGGATCGATACTCGGAGGCTCACGCCGAGGATAGTATAAATGGATTTATCGCCTTTCAATACATATTTACTTTTAACAGGGAATCGGTTTATATAATTTCATAATCAATAGCAGCGGCACTCGGCTTTTGTAAAGCATCGGCAGATGAGGAAATGCGATGAAAACCGGTCATTCTTACAAGCTATTCAATATCATCTCTTCATCGCTTACCATCGATCATTGCGAGCTCTTCAAGGCCGGATGATGATTAAGTCTTATTTGAAAAACTGAGCAATGCTTAGAACAATGTTCAACAATGAGGACCAATTCATTTTCGCCCGGAGACTGTATGATGACTGCTCTTGATATCCGAATGTTTCTTGCCGGCTACGCATTATCCATTCTCCTGTGCATCATCGTAATGACTTCTCTCTGGTGGCAGAACAGGAAGCGTTCCCCTGAAATTATCCTTTGGCTTGCCAATTTTGTTCTTCAATTTGCGGGGATTCTGCTTATTACTTTTCGCGGAATTCTACCGGATTTCCTGACCATCCTAAGTGCCAATATATTTATTATTGGAGGAAATATCGCCCTTTACATCGGACTGGGCCGCTATGTCGGAAAGGAAAGCCGTCAGTTTCATAATTATGTCATGCTGACCGTATTCGCGCTTGTGCATCTGTATCTCACATATGTCCATCCGGATTTCCACTTGCGTGTGATTAACTTTTCAATAGCTTTTGTTTACATCTGCGGACAATGCTCCTGGCTCATGCTGAACAAAGTGGAGCCGGATCTGCGGCCTGTTACAAGAACGACCGGCATAATCTTTGCGGTACTTTGTCTTTTCGGACTCATTCAAATAACAATTCATCTGACAATGCCGAAAATCAGCAATCTTCTTACGTCCGGATTTTTAGGCATATCTGCTATTCTCACTTATCAAGTATCTTTTATCGCCTTATCGATAGCCTTGTTTCTCATGGTCAGCCGCCGGTTGTCGATAGCGCTGGAGAATGAACTTCTTCAACGCGGGAGGGAAGAAAAATTAATCCGACTGAGGCTGTCTTTATTGGAATTTGCCGCAACCCATTCTCTGGAAGAGATACTTCAAAAAACATTGGATGAGATCGGAACGTTGATTGACAGCCCCATCGGCTTTTATCATTTTGTGGAAAACGATCAGAAAACTCTTTCTCTTCAGGCATGGTCGACGCGAACGCTTAATGAATTTTGCACAGCTGAAGGAAAAGGCAGGCATTACGATATCGATCAGGCCGGCGTGTGGGTGGATTGCGTACATGAAAAGCGACCTGTTATTCACAATGATTACGGTTCACTGCCGCACCGTAAGGGAATGCCTGCGGGGCATGCTGCTGTTATTCGGGAGCTTGTTGTACCGATTATGAGGGGCGGAAAAATCGTCGCGATACTCGGCGTGGGAAACAAGCCTGTGGATTACACCGAAAAGGATGCAGAAATAGTCTCGTATCTGGCTGATGTGGCCTGGGAAATTACACGACGCAAGCAGGCGGAAGAGTCACTCCGGAACAGCGAAGAAAAATTCAAACAACTGGCGGAAATATTTCCCGAAACGATTTTTGAGGCGGATATGACCGGCAGGGTAACCTATGCAAACAATCGCGGTCTCAAACATTTCGGTTTTACCGAAGATGATGTTGCCAAAGGCATCAACATCTTCGACCTGGTCGCGCCCCATGATCGCGATCTGACGCGGAAGCGGATACAAAACAGAATACACGGCAGCAATTATAAATATCTCGAATATCAGGCCATGAAGAATGATGGCAGCACCTTCCATGCCCTGGCTTTATCGGTTCCGATTCTCGTTGAAGAAGTGCCGGTCGGCATACGCGGATTCATTCTGGATATTACCGAGCGTAAGCAGGCGGAAGAGGCTCTTCGCGAAAGCGAAGAGCGTTACCGGTTTATCACCGATCATACCGCCGACCATATCTGGACTATGGATCTGTCCATGCGATTTAGTTACTCAAGTCCGGCGGTGCTCAAGTTGCTCGGCTACACGGCAGAGGAATTGATGGCGAAAACATTTGACCAGTTGTTTACTCCCGGATCGCTCGCGATGGCAAAGAAAATGCTTATGGAAGAGCTCGAAACGGATAAGAACCTGAATGCCGATCCTAACCGCATCCGCACGTTTCAGTCTGAACACCATCACAAAAACGGAAACCTGGTCTGGTTGGAAAGCTCTCTCACCTTTATTCGTGACGCAGAGATGAAGCCGGTCGGTATTTTAGGTGTTTCCCGCGACATCACCGAACGTAAAAAAACAGAACAGCAGATACAGCATTTGGCGACTCATGATTTATTGACGGACCTGCCCGGTTTAAGATTGGCCAAAGACCGTATGTCGGTAGCCATCAATATGGCCCGCCGTTATAAAAAAGCTGTAGCCCTGATGTTTGTCGATCTGGACGGTTTCAAAACCGTTAATGATACACTCGGACACGACGCCGGTGATTATGTGCTCAAGCAGGTTGCCCAGCGCCTGCTTTCCTGCGTACGGGAAACCGACACAGTCGCTCGCGTCGGAGGCGACGAGTTTCTGATCATTGCCACCGAAATTAATGCTCATGAAAACGCCGCGCAGATTGCGCAAAAGGTGATCAAACTGGTATCGCAGCCGGTCATTTTTAATAAGCAGCAGGCGGTCGTCGGGACAAGTATCGGAATCGCCCTCTTCCCCGACCACGGCGAAGACATGGAGCAACTTATCAAGCTTGCCGACGAAGCCATGTACAAAGTAAAAAATGCCGGCAAGAACGGTTTTCGCTTCGTCAACACATAACAAATACTAAACTCCGGGAATAGCCGTAAAAAATTTGCTTTTTAAAAATCATTGATTTAGATAGTAAATAAGTTTTTCTAAAACTGTTATCCGCATAAATCGTTTTTTACTTTACAGGAGTTGGTCGTGCCGGTAGAAATCGAACGAAAATTTCTTGTTTCAGGAACGGATTGGCGTCAGGGTAATGGCAGCCGTTACTGCCAGGGCTACCTTAATCATGATAAAGAACGAACTGTCCGGGTCAGACTGACGGACAAGCAGGCATTCATCTGTGTTAAAGGAATCACCAGAAGTGCGTCGCGAATGGAATTTGAATACGAGATCCCCGCGGGCGACGCTGAACAATTGCTAAAACTTTGCGAAGGCGGAAATATTCAAAAAATCAGGCACACGGTAATTCACAAAGGATTAAAGTGGGAGATTGATGAGTTTTTAGGAAACAATAAAGGATTGGTTATTGCCGAAGTAGAGCTGGAATCTGAAAATCAGTTTTTTGAAAAACCCCGGTGGTTGGGGAAGGAAGTAACCGATGACCCGCGTTACTTCAATTCCAATCTTGCAGCCAATCCCTACAATCAATGGTGCAATCAAAATAATTTATAAAATAAATTTATAATATCTTTTTTAAAAGGTACTGAATGGAGACGCGACGAAACTTTATCAAAAAAAGCGCTGTGGTTAGCGCGGCTTTGTGCCTTCCGGTTTCTCTGACGAGCGAAAGCCGGGCGGCTTATCCTGATTTAAAAACACGCCACCCCCAAAAAGTCCTGATTCTATGGTACAGCCAGACGGGCCAGACATACCGGTATGCCCGGCTCATCGGCTGCATTCTGAAAGGAAAAAATCTTAAGGTAGATGAACGGGAAATTCAGGAAGTCGATAAAAGAATCCTGCCGGATTACGATCTTATTATCGTCGGCACACCGGTATTTTATTATGACACCCCGTCCAATATCAGTGACTGGCTGGAAAAAATCCCCGCCATCAAGGGAACCCCTGTGGCTGCGTTTGTTGCCTTCGGCGGCCCCGAAGGCAACCAGCATAACGCCTCCTGTCATATTTTAAAAATTCTGGCAAGCAAAGGCGGTGTCCCCGTCGGCAGGGATGCTTTTCGAAACATACCATCTTATCCCACACCTGAATGGAACACTTCCCAACAGATTTCCGGCCGGCATCTGCCCAACGCAGCCACGTTTGATCAGGTGCGCCGCTTTGCGGCTGACATACTGGAGAGAATTTCGCGGGGAGAAACCATTTCCATCAGTTATGAAATTGCCCTGAGAGAAGGATTAAGAGCCCTGCCTCTGGTCTGGCTGAATAAAAAGGCTGTTAATAAACATTCCGTTGATGCTGCAAAATGCATCGCTTGCGGCACCTGCGTCAGAAAATGCCCGACCAAGGCCATCGATCCTTTTAAGCGAGTTGTCAACCGCGATAAGTGCCTGGTGTGTTTCGGCTGCCTGAACAACTGCCCTGCGGATGCCGTGATCATGGAATACAGCGGGCGGCGTTTATACGGCTTCCGGGAATATTTAAAACGGAACAACATTACCATCATGGAACCGGAAGAATTCAAAACGTGCACCTGAAATCAATTGCAATTCCTTCCCTTCAAAGACAGGCAAAAAATCAATCGAGGGGACATTGGAAAGGAGACAATACTAAAAAGGAGAAACCGATATGAAGCAATTTGTTTTAACGCCGGCAGCGGGAAAACGTTTGATCGGCAAAGCCATCGCGAAACATGCCGCGGTCGTAAAGGCTTTGAAAAAAGGGACTCTGGTCATTGTGGCCGGCACAACTAACGGTTATGCAGCGGAGGAAATTCTTAAGCAGCTTGGTCAATTGCAAGCTTTTCAGCGGGACAATTTTTATCGCGGAATTATTCTGCCCCCGAACCGCCCGAAATCAGCCATCGGACGAAGTTACAATGAAAGCAATTTCTTCGGTGACGTGGTAATCGAACATGGCGTGTTTCAAAAAGGGAAAACCATCTTCGGCGTGGTTGATGATCTGAAAGAGGGTGACGTCATCCTGAAAGGTGCCAATGCCGTTGATCTCATCCAACGACGGGCGGCAATCCTCATCGGCGCTCCGAAAGCGGGAACCATCGGCGCTGCTCTTCCGGCCGTTGTCGGCAGACGCGTAAAATTGATTATCCCCGTAGGACTGGAGAAGCGCGTTAATGAAAATCTGGATGAACTGGCCGCCAAAATGAATGCTCCGGGGGCGCAGGGGCCAAGGCTCATGCCCGTCCCGGGAGAAATATTTACCGAACTGGACGCCATTGAACTACTGACCGGCGCGGCGGCCTCCCTGATCGCGGCTGGCGGCGTCAGCGGAGCCGAAGGAAGCGTATGGCTGGCCGTCAGCGGCAAACCGGCGCAGGAAAAAGCCGCGGAAGCTCTTATCAAATCCATCGTCAATGAACCGGCGTTTAATTTTTAAAAAGATTCTTTCCTTTGTCATTCCGGGCTTGACCCGGAATCCAGGAAATAATAATACTGGATTCCCGCCTGCGCGGGAATGACCGACTTTGAATAAAAAAACAGATTATTTTATGGAAGATAACAAAATCAATTTAGTCATCAAAATATTAAAAAATGAACTGGAAGTGGGGGAAATGCCGATTGTTTCGCATCTGGCGGAAAATCAGCGTGATCCCTTTGTCATTTTGATTTCGACACTGCTCAGTCTGCGGACAAAAGATGAAGTCACGGCCGAAGCAACGGAAAGGCTCTTTGCGCTTGCTTCCACACCGGAAGAGATGCTCAAAGTTTCTTTGGATAAAATCGCGAAAGCAATTTATCCAGTGGGCTTTTACCGCGTGAAGGCAAAAAACATTCATCATACCTGCCGGGAATTAATCGAACGTTTCGATTCCAAAGTTC
The DNA here is from genome assembly GCA_021372815.1 of Deltaproteobacteria bacterium. Classification (GTDB taxonomy): domain Bacteria; phylum Desulfobacterota; class Syntrophia; order Syntrophales; family Smithellaceae; genus Smithella. The sequence continues at coordinate 8,716 of JAJFTS010000141.1, forward strand.
CGGATAATCTTGATGACCTGCTGAGCATCAGAGGCGTGGGCCGCAAAACCGCCAATCTTGTCGTGTCGCTGGCTTACGGCAAGGATGCCATTTGTGTGGATACGCATGTGCACAGAATTTCCAACCGTCTGGGTTATGTTCAGACAAAATCTCCCGACGAAACGGAATTTGCCCTGCGCAAAAAGCTGCCGCGCCGTCACTGGATTATTTACAACACCGTCATGGTCGCCTTCGGCCGCAAAACGTGCAAACCGGTTTCTCCTCTGTGCAGCCGATGTCCGGTCAATAAATACTGCGATCGAATCGGTGTCACCTTGAGCCGGTAACTTGCCTTGAACGAAATATGACATTACAGTGAGTATCAAAAAATCGATAACTTCCTGTAATTCTCAGCTCCCCTCTTCTTAATTTTATGCTAAGTCTCAACCTGCAATTTAAACATTCATTCTCTAAAATCCCTCGTTCGAGGGATTGACTTTTCAATAAGTAAATTTTAGCAAGTCATATAAAAAATAACCTCTTTAATATCGGTTCTATCTTAATTTAGTAATCATCAAGATTACTGTGTAAGATTGTTTTACCAAATGAATTTAACAAAAAGGAACTGCAGACTTGTACCAACTTTCAACATCCGTAAATGACGACATTCTGGAAATTCTTCTTACAGGCACAGTGGCTGGCCACATCATTCCGAAGATACAGAAGGAAATACAGGCGATCAGAACAGAAAAAAGGGACATTATTCTTTTAGACATTCGTCCCGTCACTAAGGGTAAAACGTATACATACGTGGATACGCTTTATTATATAAAAATCCCGGATAAGGCGACAGGCAAAACAGCGATTTTAGACAATCCGGAAAATGGGTACGTCAAATCATTTATTGAAAAAATACCGTGGGGTTCCTTTCTGAAAGTGCGATGGTTTGACAATATTGATGAGGCGAAAGATTGGTTAAAAAGCAGCGGACGCGGCGAAATATAACTAAAGCTTACAACCGGTAATCCTCAATCTGGACAGCCAAATACTGTGGAATAGCAGGTGCATTCCGCAAGGACGTCTTCCTGAAACAAACAAATCGTCAACCTCAATAATGATGCAAGATTTCATCCGTAATAAACACTATCCCTATTCTTCACTTCTTCGGTCTTCAGCATTCATTTATATTCATTGCCATCAATCTCACGGAATCATTAAACAACACAGATATGCTTTTGTCCCAAATAGTTTTCTCGACAAAACCAACCCCGAATACAGGATGATTGATGACATCATTGACCTTGTAGGTTTCTTTTATTGAATAATTCTTTATGGGTTTCGATGGCGCCATATCGCGGCTTTTGAGAGCCCATTTTAGCGGCGCGTCGTTAACCGTCACCTTTGCCGCAACGGGCTTTTTAGCCCGTATAGCGCCGGGCGTGCGAACAGCGGCAGTCTTTTTTATGGCCGGCATTGTTCCCCGATATTTATGTTCCGCCCCGCAGGTCTTACATTTTACGCGGTTTACCACACCATCCACTTTGTACATTATCACATGAGACAGAATTAACTTGCATTTCAGACAATAAGCATCAATATTATCACCAACAGAAGCCACGATCATTTCCTTATAGATAAATAAAAGAAGAGCAGAAGATTTGAAGTAAATAAATTTCTGCTCTTCATTGACAATGTTTCCTTTAAATTCTTATCCCGCTCCGTCGTAGATGCCCCATGGTGACCTTGAGGTTATTTAGGGTACTCCGCTTCGGGGATAATTCGACTTACCACTTTGACTGCGCCTATGGTGACCTTTAGGTTATTCGCTTGTCATCCTGGAATCTCATTAATATCTTCCGCCGCCGCTTCTGGGGCCTCTGCTGAATCCGCCACCGCCGCCGGGACGTCCGCCGCCTCTGGAGCCTGCGCCGAATTCTTTCTTTGGCCTTGCTTCGTTAACGGTAATTGCCTTACCATCAAGCATTCCGTTGTTGAATTTTTTAATGGCTTCCGTCGCGCCTTCTTCCGTTTTCATTTCCACAAAACCGAATCCTTTTGATTGGCCTGTAAACTTGTCTTTAATGATTGATGCGGAGACAACTTCTCCTGCCTCGCTAAAGTTAGATTTAAGATCATCATCCGAGATCTTATACGACAGATTGCCGTCATACAAATTTTTGTTCTTTTTGTTCTCCTTTCTTTTTTATTACTTCTTGTTTCTATATTCCCCGATGGGGCCCCACAAAGCATCAAAATCACCCCCATCCGTCTCCCGGTTGAGAAGGAAGGAAAAAGTGAGGGGCTTGTATGCCTTACCTCTGGAGCTTTAAAAAAGCTCGTTGCCGCTTAAAGCGAAAGAACACCATGCTCTACGAAGCGTTGGTGGTTGTGTCCTGTCTATTAGGAAAGGTTTAACTAAGAAAGGTTCAACATTTGATAATATAAACACAATAGATTCTGCTCTGTTTATTAATTGGTCACGTTAAAGATTAATAGTCAAGAGATATTTTCCATGGGCTTTGCTGTCGCCACTCTCAAGGCAGGTAAACATACGTTATAACTTTCACATATAATTGGGGATGGCCACTAATTTATATTGATGGATAGAATAAAACATATTTTCAGATCATTATGACACGCATTGCAAGGATTGCTGTCTCTCATCTGTCATCCGCAAAGAAATCAGCGTTAGCATGCCTGCCGGTAGTGAATCATTAATAAACAAGCTGGAGAAGAGGTTTACATGCGGACTTTAGCGGCAAATGGTAGGCAGACCGCCCAAAAACACCCAAAAGATATAGGAATAATTAGTGGATGTCCCAAATTATACTCAAATCGGCACATTTGGATATTATGCCGATCCATATAATAACCCAAATGAATAAATAGGAAATAGATTGATTATTGTTTAATATTAAGGTATTAAGTCCAAAATCACAAATTTTGTAGAGGGGTATTATGCCGACAGAGCCGTCGGCGTTTACAATATTAACACCGATCCATATAAACAATGTTATGTATGGAAAACAAACATGCAAAATGAAATAAACAAAAACAAATCAAGGAATGTTACGAAGAAAGATATTGTGTCAGCTTGCGTCATAATTGTTATAGCAATAACAGCTTTGTTCATAGGTGAAGTATATTCTAAAAATATTACTTTTATCATTTGGGGTGCACTGGCGATTTTAGCTGTGATTCATATTTATCGTCTTCCCAAAAAGGAGACAGAATCAATTGGCGCAGCAATTGAAGCTCATGACAAGACCACACTGGGACGTGTAATGAAGATCATTCAGTATGTCATTTACATTGTCATTGGTGCTGGCATAATATTCTTGTTAATAAATAAAATGAGCACATAACAAAGGCAATACACCCGATCGCTACGCTCCGGGTGATTTTTTCGTTGGAGGTATGAAGGATGAATTTCAGGCTATTGTTGACGATTGTTCTATTGCTATTTGCAACCTCCGTAATCGCAGGTGAAAAGATATCGTCTGCAATTATTCCAGGACAATACATACTGTCCGGTGACTCTGGAACGTTGAAGATTCGGCGAGATGATTCGGGAAGCCTAATGTTTGAGATCGAGTCAATCGGGGGGAACTGTCATACGTGCTCGGTATCAGGAACTATAAGAAGGGGGTTGGGGTATGCGGATAGCTGGGCAGCCGACGGTAGTGACTCAAATTGCCGCATAACTTTCAAACAACGAGGTACAGAGATTCAAGTATCTTCAACTACGCCGGAAGAATGCCGTGCGTACTGTGGAATGCGAGCTGGTTTTGAAGGAAGTTACAAGCGTGCACCTGCTCTTTGTACACGAAGTAGCCAACAGAACCGCCGAAACGAATTCTTGAAACTGTACCGCTCGCGTGATTTTGCAGGCGCAATCAAGATACTTGAGCCCCTGCTTTTCCAGTGCTCGGAGTTCGTGAACTGGATCGAGATCGACGATATAAGAAACGATCTCGCCTTGGCGCAACTCCATAGCGGAAACCCTAAGGCGTGCCTGCAGACGCTGGCGGCGACCACTGCTGCTCCATATACCAATGAGGAAAAACTCAAGGAAGAATTTCCACCATGCGACTTCGACAACTACATAAATGTAGCGCAGGCCACTTGGCACAACAAATCGTTATGTGAAAAGGCTGTAGGCGTTAGACCAAAGAAACATTGAAAACCGAAAAGCGCTCCAACAAAGCGCTCAAGCGGATCGTAGCCCTTTCGGGCTACTCCCGTTTAGCTCCGCCGTTCAACCAGTAATCCTCAACTTAGACTATTGTCAAATACTGTGGATTAGTAGATTAGCAATGACCTGATTGGACTTTCTCTGTCAATTCCAGTATAAATCAAAAAAAGATAATCTAGGCGGGAGATAATTTAATGATGGATGTTCAGTTTGGACGGATTCGGTTTATCCAGGGTGATAACAGCGGTAAATATCCATTTAATCATTCCGTCTATCTCCAAGGAGATAGTGCGCGTGTCGTCATCGATCCTTCCTGCGGACTGCAAAAGCTCTCCGATCTGAAACAAAAAGAGGGCGTTGATCAAGTCTGGCTATCGCACTGGCATGAAGACCACATGGGATTTTTAAATCTTTTTGAAAATCGTGTTCTGCGCATTTCGGAAAGAGATTTCCCCCCGCTGACCGATCTGGAGATTTTTCTGGACTGGTATGGAATCAAGGAGATACAGCTCCGTGAGATCTGGAAAAGCATCATGCTGAACAATTTCAATTATCGTCCCCGGAAAGAAGCTTTGTTTCTTCAGGATGAAGAAATCATCGATCTCGGCTCCCTCAAGGTTCAGGTCCTGGCCGCGCCGGGGCATACGCCAGGGCATCTTTCTTTTTTCTTTCCCGAGGATGAAATTCTTTTCCTCGGGGATTACGATTTGACAACGTTTGGCCCCTGGTATGGCGATGTTCATTCGAGCATCGCACAAACCATACAATCCATCCGCAAATTGAAAAAAATTCCCGCCCGCCGCTGGATCGCCTCTCATAACACCGGATTTTTTGAAAACAATCCGGGAAAACTCTGGAATGATTATGAGAACGTCATTTATCGGCGAGAAGAAAGGATTATGGATTTTTTGAAAACGCCGAAATCACTGGCGGAAATTCTTGCCGCCTGGCTGATCTATGGAAAACCGAGAGAACCGAAGGAATTTTTTGAATTTAATGAAAAGGCGATGGTTGTCAAACATCTTGAGGACTTGGAAGCGCGGGGAAAAATTACCGTGGATAAAAATAAGTACTTCAAAATCTGAAGTCTATGAGCCAAGTTTATAAAATAATTATAGAAAGAAAAAAGTTGACTAGCTTATAGCGTTTTGGTATTGTCCAGCCGCTTTAAAATAAAATTTTAACAAGAGATTTTTATGTATACCGTATTGATTATTTTTCATATTTTGGTTTGCCTGGTCCTGATTCTGATTGTTCTCCTGCAGGCAGGTAAAGGCGCCAATATGGGAGCCGCGTTCGGTGGTTCCAGCCAGACGGTTTTCGGTTCTTCCGGAGCAGGTACATTTTTGGGAAAATTGACCGCGGCAGTAGCTGTAATCTTTATGCTGACATCGTTGGTACTGACCTACATGGCCAATCATAGAAGTTCTTCCTCTTTAATGGAGCAAAAACCGCCGGCGGTGGATCAAACAATTCCTGTAACAAATCCTAATGCGGCAAAACTTCCGGTTCCTGTGGCCCCGGATGCAACAAAACTGCCGGCAGCACCTCCCGCACCGGCAAGCAAATAGCTGAAGCTCTTTTACAGTAATCATCAGGCGGCAGGACCTAAGAAAAATTCAGATTCAAAATAGACCGCCTGAATAAAGATATTTTAAATTTTTCGGATGCCGAAGTGGTGGAATTGGTAGACACGCCATCTTGAGGGGGTGGTGGGCACCGCCCGTCCGGGTTCAAATCCCGGCTTCGGCACCAAAAATTTGGCTGTTTGTAAACGATATTTGTTTTTTTCTCTGTTTATCTTTTAAAATACTTTCCCTATAATATTGCTTCTACGGCAGATTTCATCTGCAAACGCTCACCAACGTGAATCCCCCTGTAACAGGTAGATGTAAAAAGACGAAAATTATCAGGACCTTATTTAAAAGGCTGCCGAAATTAAAATTGACATTGTGAGTTAATCCGCGAGTAATTTAACGACATGGGGGGAAGAGGGCTGCAATGCTGTTTCTATAAGCTTGGTCAGCTCATTTTGAAACTGCTTTGAAAGCAGTTAGCATTACCATTCAATACCCAAAAGATGGTTTTTCGACCTCCCGTGAAATAATGTTACTTTCACTTACATCGTCCGGGCATTGCAGCTCTCTTTAATAATAATTTACTTCCGCTGATAGTTAATGTCAAGGGATGAGTTTGCCAAAGTATAATGTTTTCTTATGTTTCACATTAATAAACAAAAAGCTTAAAACATTACCCTGCGTGCGACAGACGCCATGAGCGGTCTGGGTAAAAGCCGGAGTCCCAGAACAGTAAGTTTATTCAATAATCCGGGAATTATTACACTTTTTCCTCTGGAGAGACCCTTCAGGCTTTTCATCGCCACGCCCTTCGGACTCATCAATGTCATTTTAACCAACGCATTGAGGGTTTGCCCCGAAACATCGAAGAACTCTGTCTGTGTGGCACCGGGACAAAGTGTCGTGACCACGACATTATTTTCTTTAAATTCATTGTTTAACGCTTCTCCCAACAGGAGCACATAAGCCTTGGTGGCGTCATACACAGCCATGCGGGGGCAAGGCGTGAATCCGCCGATGGAAGAAGTAAGAAGAATATATCCAGATTGTCTCTTGGCCATCAAACCACCGAAATGTTTGGTCAGCAACGTGAGAGACATTACATTCAGACCAATCATTTCGCTGAGTCTTTCGAAATTCTGATTTACGAAATTGCCTTCGTAACCGAAGCCGGCATTGTTAATAAGGATGTCTATCGAAAATTTTTCCTGATGGACGAGACTGATGAGGTCTTTACAGCCTTTGATTGTGGACAAATCCGCCGCAATCACCTGGACACGGATATCATATGATTTCTCCAGTTCTTTTTTTAAAACATCCAAACGGTCTCTTCTTCTGGCAACAAGCACAAGATGGCTTCCGACGTTGGCAAGCGCTCTTGCGAATTCCGCGCCTATTCCTGAAGAAGCACCGGTAATCAGGGCTGTTTTGCCGGAAAAATTCCGCATATATTATCTCCTTTATGTTCTTTTACGAAGAAGATCGTTCAGGCGCAAAACAGGTGCGATAAGTTTGCTATGCCAACTTTACGCACCTGTTTTGCAGTTTTTATCCAATTTTTTATTTTAATGGACGCTTTTTCAATGAAAGACTTTTGTGCAACGCCATCGTTTAGGCTTCACCGGGTTCCTTAATATATAACTGCCTGGCGATCATCTGCATGGGCATGCCGCGCCTGAAGAGCAGGAACTGAGCCAGGGCAATAAAGAGCGGTACGCCGATCAGATACCCCAGGAGAATACTGCCGGTAAAATCACGTAAAGTCATGACCAGCAATGCCGCCAATATTGCCAGACCAAGACAGACAACCCACTGTGCGCCAAAAGAAAATATCAATAAAACAAGAGGATTGGGAACCTGATTGGCTGATAGAGTCTTATCCTCCTTGGCCCCCTTGATAATGAAATTCAAAACAGAATAGATGAGCATTGGAGCAAAGATACATGCCATAACCACCAAAGTCCACCAGACATTGCTCTTCCAGAAAAACTCTATACCCATATTCTTGCCGGGTTCCCAGAGTGCACCGCCATGAACAGACGCGTCATAGAGAAAACGCTGGTACCCGGTGCAGTCCCAACCGCAGACCAGAACAAACCAGAACAGGATCCAGGCCCACATCCAGTTGGCGTGGGCGGCGTAATAATTTTTTTTCTTAATAAATTTATAGCTCACCCAATAGCCCAGGATTCCCTGTGTTACATTGGTGACAGCAAAACCGCAGACAAGCCAGGCAGGGATATCCGTAAAGGTAGTTGCCACCTGCATCGTCTCCCACTGCACAAACTGCCAGAGAAGATACAGTCCCGACGGCGCAAAAAAAGTGGAAAGAAACAGGAGAGTGAAAGTATACCACTTATTGTTGAATGGTTTTTCTTCTTTTTGAAGTTGACGCGACGCACACGCGGCAAAACCGGCCCCAAATGCATATCCCCATATAATATCGACCTGAACCATAAATAATTATCCCCCTTGCATATTTTTTAAGAAAACAAAATTTTTATAAAAAGTAATATTCTTCGGTTTAAAAACCTGCTTATACGGCTTTTCTTTCCATAAATTGTCAAATATTTTGCACGAACCATGCCCGATGGAATTGCCCGTAAAGGGCAATACGGTCATCATAAGCAAATCATCTATGAATCCGGTTACATGGGGAAATTTTAGAATTATATTTTTTTGATTGTGTTCAACAAATCACAAAAACAGGGAAAAGAAATCAGAGTATCTGTCCCTGATATCAGATATTGTGTCCCGAATATGGGACAATTCCTTCCTTTTTTTTGAAAAACGCTTTGATTAATCGGCGCAAGCGCAATAAAAATCGGAAAAGGTCTATGTTTTAATATCGTATTTGTTAATTTTGTTGAACAGGGTCGATTTGGGTATCCCCAGGTGGGAAGCCGCCTTGCGCATATTGCCGCCGGCCAGACGCAAAGCTTCACTGATGAACTCGCGCTCGATGTGTTCCATTTCCGTGGAAACTGTACAGGAATTCTTAACCATCATACTGATATGCTCCCTCAGTACGGCAACATTGTCTTTAGAAAGTGTTTTCTCCTGAGCGTCGACAGCGCGGATGTCAATTTCGGAAATAGTATCTTTATCGATAATGATGATCATGCGTTGAAGCAGGTTTTCGAGTTCCCGAACATTGCCTTTCCATTCTTTCCGGCTTAAATATTCCATAGCGGAACTTGTCAATTCAATGTTCTTTCCTTCGCTGTATTTTTTCAGGAAATGCCTTACCAGCAACGGAATATCTTCTCGCCGTTCACGCAAGGGAGGCATATGGATCGGCAGGGCGTTAATCCTGTAAAACAGGTCTTCGCGGAAGGTCCCTTTGGAAATCATGTCTTCCAGATTCTGATTGGTGGCGGTGATCAGGCGAATATCCACCTTGTGCGTCATCTCGCCTCCGACACGCTCAAACTCTTGTCCCTGCAATACACGCAGCAGCTTGCCCTGCAAACCGATATCCATATCGCCAATCTCATCCAAAAAGATGGTGCCGCCATCCGCCAGTTCAAAGCGACCTTTCTTTGCCCTCACCGCTCCTGTAAAGGCGCCCTTTTCATACCCAAAAAGCTCGCTCTCCAGAAGTTCCGACGGAATTGCCGCACAATTGATCTTAATAAAGGGACCGTTTTTACGGCGGCTGAGATTATGGAGCGCCTGGGCCACCAGCTCCTTCCCGGTCCCGCTTTCACCCAAAATCAAAACAGGGATGTCCGTACCGGCCACTTTACCGATTAATGCAAAAATCTCCCCCATTTTGGCGCTCGTACCGATCATATCTTCAAAACAGGACAGATCATCCAGTTGTTGATACAGGTACACCGTTTCCTTCTTCAGTTGCTGCATCAGACGCGAGTTGCCGATGCAGATCGCCGCATGCTCGGCGAACATGTCGAGCAGGCCGTGGTCATATTCGAGGTTCGGCCGGTCTTTAACTCTTGCCGCCAGGAGAGCTCCGGCGATGCCTTCCTCCGTTCTGATAGGAGTTCCCGTCAAATCAATCACGGCCTCATCGCCCATGGTCAATTTGAACTTTGTCGCAAAAGCCGGCAAATTTTTAGAGACGGCGGCCTTGATTAATTCCTGATTTTCAAACGATGAAGGAAGATCGTCATCCGATATGCATTTTACCTTCTGTTCTGATTCATCAAACAGCAATATCCAGCTTAGATCGAACTGCATGAGCTCTTTCGTCTTGATGGTGATATTCTTCAGTGATCTTTTAAGTTCGCTGTGCGAGGCGATTTTTCGGCCGATATCCAGCACGGCGTCAATCACCCGTAAGTGCCGTTCCATAATGCCGTAGCCACGCGCAACTGATTCCTTGATCAGCTTGGAAAAAGAGATGCTCATCAAAGTAAAAAAGACAAAAGCAGCGATGCGGTCAATCAGAACGGAGGAATCCAGCGGAATATGAAAATAGTGCATATCGAAAGCGGCCAGCGAGGCGATGATGGCCACACCCGTGGTGATACTGAAGACAACATAACTGTAATTGTAGCGCAGAACGCTTGAAATCCCGACCAGGTAGTACAAAATAAATACGGGATCGTTCATGGCGCCGGTGGGCATGCTCTTATAGAAGGAGAGCATAATGACGCTAATGGTGATAAAGGCAAAATCGAGTGTCATCGTGCAATATCCGATGAAATGACGGTAATAACCGCGCTGCAGGAAATAATAGATCAGATAGGCGGCGGCGCATACGAGCAGCCATTTGCCAATGACCAATGGTATGAATACCACGCTGATATAACCGGTAAAAAAACGTAAGATGTATAATACGGGGACGAACCCAAGCAGGATAACGAGTCTGAGGCGGCTGATCAGAATCTCGCCGTTGCGTCGCTCAATCTCAAACAGATCGTCAATGGGCGGTTGTTCATGTTTTGCCGACAAGCGAACCTCATCTGTCATACAGTTTTGTTGCGATATTTAAAGTATAGGATAATAAAATATTGTCTGTCAAAGGAAATCTGGTCTCAAAGCCTGAGACAAGGATTTCTTATATTGGATCCTTTGGTATGATGACGATCAGAGGCTCTTGGTTATCCGTTCGATTTCCTCCGAATACAAATTCAGTTTTCTCTGCGACAAATATTTTTCTGGATGTTCTATATCCAGAGTCAAATCCAGCAGATTCTTGTCGGACAGGAACATGAACACCGCGCGGTTTTCACCTTTGGCCCGATGGAAACGCCACAGATAAAGTTTTTTCAGCAGGTCTTTCTGCTCCTGATTCAGTTGCTCGCAGCCTTTGATTTTTTTATAACCGTGCCGGTCAAATCTTTTTTCCCGCCAGTCGGTATCGGCAATCTTCGCAAATGCTTTCATGGCGGTTTCTTTTAAACCCTTTAAATCCAGTTCCAGGGCTTGTTTATCATACAGCAAGGGAAGATAAATAACATCCTGAACGGCATACGCCAATTGTTCTTCCGTCAGAGGGCGATAATCCCAATGCGAACGCTGTATTTTTTTGTTTTTTTTCAAATCAACGCCCACGAACTGCAAAATCATTTTTTCCAGCGAAAGCTGTTGAAATCCCAGGAGAAGCGCCGCCCGGTGGGTATCGAAAACATTTCTGAAATTAAACTGGTAATCTCTTTTGAGAAGACGGATATCGTTGTCCGCGGCATGCAGGATTTTAACGACGCGCCGATCCTCAAAATATTTGCCCAAAAAAGACAGATTCAAATTATCCAGAGGATCGAAAACATAGGTTGTGCCGTTGGCATGAATTTGAATCAGGCAGAGTTTTTCATTAAAATAATGAAACGAGTCATATTCCGTATCGATGCTTAAGACTTTCGCCCGCTCAAAGTCATTGACCGCACGCTGCATTTTTTTTTGCGTATCCACATAAAGCCATTTTGCTTCCATGCGGCGCAATTTAACTGAAATGCGAATTTAAAGCTACAAAAATGATGATAAAAACACCGGAAAAAATAAGGGCCAGATAATCGGAGGGGGTCAGTTTCAGCTCCACGAAAGAAGAGCGTTCTGTGCGCCGATAGCTTCTCGACTCCATGGCCAGGGCTATTTCATCAGCACGCCGGAAAACACCGAGCAAAATCGTTAAGGTTAAAGACAAAAACGCTTTAAGCCGCGGAATGTAACCCGGACGTTTTAAGTCATAACCCCGCGCTTTCCGGGCAACATCTATCCTCTCCTTTTCCGCGAGTATCACGGGCATTAGCCTTAGAGCCAGCATCATCATGACGGCAATGTCATCAACCGGCACCCGCAGTACCTTCAACGGCTTCAAAAAATATTTTATGGCCGCAATCATTTGAGACGGCGGCGTGGTCATCGTCAGTAAAACAGCCATGACAATCAGGCACAAAAACCGCCAGACAACAAGAACTCCCTGCTGTAACCCCTCACGGGAGAAAGAAAACCCGGGAAAAGGAATTTCAACAAGCGACTCGCCTTTGTCGAAGATGAGGTGAACCAAAAAAATTAAAACGATAAAAAACAAAAGCGGCTTGACGGCCTGTCCGATTGTCCGCAATTTT
>JAJFTS010000146.1 GCA_021372815.1 Deltaproteobacteria bacterium
CCACGCCTACTAAATTTTAGGACTCCTTGCCCGTCCATTGCGGGCTTTAGAGCCGAAAGGAGAAAATTTTGCAAAGATACGAAGTTGTGGCTATAGTTTTAGCCGATTTAAATGAAGAAGACATCACTGCCTTAATTGAACGAATCCAGACAATCATTACCGACCGTAAGGGTGTCATTGCCAAAGTAGACAAATGGGGTAAAAGACATCTCGCCTATGAGATCAAGAAACAGAGAGACGGTTATTATTTCCTGATAGATTTTGCCGGTGACGGTTCCATCGTCTCGGAAATCGAAAGAAATTATAAGATTGATGACCGCGTTCTGAAATTCATGACGGTGAAAAAAGAAGGCGCGACCACAGCCGAAGGAATCGAACAGGAAGCCGCTGCCGCAGAAGCCAAACGCGCTCAGGCGAAAGTGGAAGCTGAAGCCGGTGCTGTGGCGGAAGGAAAGACCATTTCTCAGACGGAAAAAGCGCCGAGAGAGGCAAGACCGCACGTTAAGAAACCTTACATCAAAGAAGAAGTTCCAACGAAAGGGGAGTAAAAATGGAAACACAAAGTTCAGAAAGACCAAACCGGTATCCCCAGAAAAAGTTTTTTCACAGAAAGAAATTCTGCCGCTTTTGCTCGGATTCCAATATAAAGATTGATTATAAAAATACCGCGATTCTCAATAATTTTGTGACCGAACGGGGCAAGATTATGCCGCGCCGGATTACCGGAAACTGCGCTTCTCATCAGCGTGAACTGGCTCTGGCGATTAAACGCGCTCGGCAGATTGCGATCATGCCTTATGTGACGGCTGACGGTAAATAAATTTTTTATTTCTTCGATTAATTAAATCAGCAACCGGTTGATTTTCTGATTTTCCGGAGTAGTTGTCGCGCCATTCGAACTGGTTAAAAATCAATCCGGCGTACATTTCCGATAAGGTAACGTTATGCAAGTGACGTTACCTTACTTTTATGGACTACGCTATCAATCTTTTTTTATAGGGTATTAGATTTTGAGCAGGTTATTTTCCTTGAAAAAATTCGGAATATCCGCGTCCGATAATCCTTTTTCGAAATTTCTGCCGTTTGTTTTTTTGTTTGTTTTTGCCGCCGTTTTTGTTCCTTTCATCGGACCGTTTTTTCTTTTTCTTCTACCCATGATTTTATTTCTTAACGGCACCGTTAACGGCACCGTTAAGACAGCGGCGTTTTTTCTGGTTTCTTTTGCAATCCTTTTGATCCTGGCCGTGTTGCTCAAGCTGAATGTGCCGGCTGTTGCTGTTTTTGTAATGGGAGTGGCTGGATTACTGATGACGATGATTGCGGCTAAAAATTATTCCATCGAAAAAACAATCATTTACCCCGCGCTTTTGCTTATGGGGGCGGTCTGTTTTTATTTTATTTACGATGCTGTATTACAAGGCGGCAATCCCTGGCTGCTTGTAAAAAATTTTATTACTGCGACCATTCAGGAAAACGTAAAACTTTACAGTCAGTTGCCTGTAAAAGCGGAAGACATCAACGTTATCAAAGATAATGAAAAGAATATTATCGACGTGTTTATTCAGATATTTCCGTCAATGGTTGTCATACTGTCTGTATTGATCATCTGGCTGAATCTTCTTCTTGGTAGAAATTATTTAAGCCGGGCCGGTACCATTTACCCGCGTTTTATCGCGCTGGCGCGCTGGAAAGCTCCCGATTTTATTATCTGGATTTTTATAATTTCCGGCGGCCTTTTATTTGTGCCGCAAAAGGATATTAATTTCCTGAGCTTGAATGTGTTTCTGGTGGCCTGTTTTATATATTTTCTGCAGGGTCTTGCCGTTGTCAGTTTCTTGTTTCAGAGTAAAAAAGTGCCCATTTTTTTCCGTTATCTTTTTTATTTTTTAATTGCAGTTCAGCAAATTCTTATGATACCTATAGCGACAATCGGGCTATTTGATATTTGGGCTGATTTCCGTAAACTTTTTCAAAAGAATCAGACAGCAGCTTAATTTTTTCGTCAATATTTTATATAAAAAACGGAGGATTTTCATGAAAGTAATTCTGAAACAGAGCGTGCCTTCTCTGGGCAAGGCAGGAAGTTTGGTTAAGGTCAACGACGGATATGCCCGCAATTTCCTGATTCCGAAAGGACTGGCGATTGAGGCCGATGAGAAAAACATCAAACTCTTTGAGCATGAGAAAACCAATATTCTTAAGAAAGCGGCCAAGGAGCACAAAGTCGCCCAGGATCTGGCTGAGGTTTTGTCCAACGAAACAATTACCATCGCGCGCAAAGTTGGCGATCAGGATAAGCTTTTCGGTTCGGTGAGCGCCAAGGATATCGAAGCGGCGCTCAAGGAAAAAGGCTACGATGTCAGCCGGAAAATGATTGTTCATGAACACGGCGAACATATCAGGGCGCTGGGTGAATACAAGGTCATCATCAAGCTGGGTCATGATGTGGAAGCGCAAATCAAACTCAACGTTGTCGGCGAATCCTAATGCAAGGAATTGATCCGTCTATATACAAGCTGCCGCCGCAGAATATAGAGGCCGAGCAATCAGTTCTGGGCAGTATCCTGCTGGAAAACAGCGCCATTAACAGAGTGCTTGAAATATTATCCGCGGGCGATTTTTACAGCGAGGCGCACCGTAAAATTTTCAACATCATCGTTGAACTATCCGAAAGAAACGAGCCGGTGGATCTTATTACTTTAAGCAACGCACTCAAAGACAAGAGTATGCTGGACTCGGTCGGAGGCACAACGTATCTGGCCTCTCTGGTGGATAACGTTCCTTCGGCGGCCAATGCCGCGAACTATTCGAAGATTGTGAAGGAAAAAGCGATTCTCCGCGGATTAATCACCTCGGCGACGGAAATTATTGATAGCTGTTTTGGAACCGGTTCCGATGTTGATAATGTCCTGGATAAAGCCGAACACAGCATTTTTGAAATTTCAGAAAATAAAGTGCGCCAGAATTTTTCTCCTATCAGGGATGTTGTCAAGGATAGTTTCCGTTCCATTGAAGATTTGTACTCCCGTCAGCAGTTGATTACAGGGGTGCCGACGGGATTTGAGAAACTTGATGATTTAACCGCCGGCTTGCAGAAATCGGAATTGATCATTATTGCCGGACGTCCCAGCATGGGCAAGACGGCTTTCGCCCTGAACATTGCCCTGCACGCGGCGATGGAAGCGCAGGTACCCGCCGCCATATTTTCGCTGGAAATGTCCAAGGAGCAGCTGGCTTTCCGTCTGCTTTCCTCCGAAGCCAAGGTGGACGCCCAGCGTCTGAGAAAAGGTTTCCTGGGCGAAACGGACTGGCCGAAACTAACCACGGCCGCCGGCCGTCTTTCGGACGCTCCTCTTTTTATCGATGACACTCCCGCCATTACTGTTCTGGAAATGAAGGCCAAATCGCGCCGGCTTAAAGCGGATTCAGGCCTGGGACTGATTGTGGTGGATTACATTCAGCTGATGCGTTCCGGAAATTACCGCGAATCCCGCGAGCAGGAAATATCGGAAATCAGCCGTTCACTAAAAGCTCTGGCGAAAGAACTCCGGGTGCCCGTTGTCGCCCTTTCCCAGCTCAATCGTAAAGTGGAAGACCGCACCAACCGCCGTCCGCAAATGGCGGATTTGCGCGAATCGGGCGCGATCGAACAGGATGCCGATGTCATCGCCTTTATTTACCGTGATGAGGTGTACAACAAATCGGACGATAATATTGATAAAGGAATCGCGGAAATTATCATAGCCAAACAAAGAAACGGCCCCACCGACACCGTTAAACTGGCTTTCATTGACAAATATACGAGCTTCGAGAATCTATCGCGTGTCGAAACTCCCGAAGGCCAGAATTAAAAAGAATATCACTTTCTGTTCCGTATGCCGGATCATATCCCGAGTGAAAAAGGAAAGATTCCATTCCTTTTCTTTAATCGTTATACCGGTCGTCAATAATTTATTTTAAGCAGACTGGTTTCCGGTCATAATTTGTTGTTTCTGTGACCCTTACGGGCATGAGGCAGGCGAATGCATTATCTCAAGAGTAAAAATATTCTGATAAATATTGTTTTATGTTTGTGTGCCGTTGCCTTTGCCCTGGGAGTCACCGAATATGCCCTGAGAAGAGTAGTTGTCGAAGGATTATCGGGGGAGAAAATATGGATTGTAAAAAGTATGGATGACGATGAAACAAATTATTTCCTGTCTAAGGCTTTGGTTGCCGCGTGTAAAGATTTCACATTTAGCGTGGGTAATTGTTATACCTCTGATCCCACAGAACGTCTCCCGTTTAAGATAATTAATCCTGATGACGGCAAACAATGGTATTGTGTCCCCTATAACGTAATGCAGAGGCATCAGGGATATCATCCGGAAAGAAAAAGGCAGATTGTTCTTGTCGGTGATTCTTTTGTGTTCGGACAAGGAGTGAAGGAATCGGATACATTAGGATATCTGTTGAACGAAAAATATCCGGAGATCAATTTTCAGAATTGGGGTGAAAACGGGGCGAATATTGATACGGTTGCTCAGAAATGCAAAGACATCATCAAATCTGAACAAGCGATAGACGAGGTTGTATATTTCTATAATTTAAATGATGTTAGAATGTCGGAGACTGTTAATATTAAGTTAAGGAATATTGTAAATGATTTTCAAAATGTCCGATGGATTAATGACGAAGAGCCATACGGAATCATTGTTAAGCCGCTCTCAAAAAGCGCGCTGTTTTCATTAATCAGAAAAACATGGGTTATAAAAAGGGAGAGTTCTCTTACCGCGCAGACTTACAAAGATATGTATCTGAGTGAATATAATCGGCAGGAATTTCTTTCAACAATGGATTGTATCCAGTCGATTAAGGATATGCTGGCGGCACGAGGAATATCTTTTCGTATGATTATTTACCCTTTAATGTATAAAGATTTGACGGGGAGCTATCCGTTTGCACGTGTTCATGCAGAAATAATCAGTGAGTGCAACAAGCGTGGAATACCGTGTCTGGACGGTTATGTTCCGTTCAAAAATTATTATTCCCTGAAAAAATTTGCCGTGCATCCGCTTGACTATCATCCCAACGGATTGAGCAATCGCGAAATAGTTGATTACATCCATGAAACAAATTTTATAACCAAGAGACAGGAATCATAGCGGTATTTCATAATTGAAAACAAGTTGCTAACTTTGTTTTTATAAAGTCGAGAAATCATATTATCACATCAACCTTGTGTTCTGTCCCGTCGTCAACAAGAGAAACGGACTTTTCGTCCTGTTCCAGGTTGTCAACAATCACTTTCATTTCTTCTTTCCCTTTCGGTGCACGGGTAACAGCGATATTGTAAACTGTTTTCCCCCACCGGTAACGCATGCTGAATCCTTCCCATTCCGCGGGCAGGCACGGCGCGAAGTACAGTTTTTCGGCCTCCCGTTTCAATCCCAGCAGAGATTCTACTATCAGACGATACATCAGGCCGGCCGCTCCGGTGTACCATGTCCATCCGCCACGTCCGGTATGCGGCGGGAAAGCATAGATATCGGCTGCGACAACGTAAGGCTCGACTTTGTATGTCGCCATCGCCTCCGGAGAACCGGCGTGATTGATGGGATTGATCATTGTCAAAATTTCCCAGGCGCGCCTGCTGTCTCCCAATGCCGCAAAAGCCATTGCCGCCCAGACGGCAGCGTGAGTGTATTGTCCGCCGTTTTCCCTCACGCCGGGCACGTAGCCCTTGATATAGCCGGGATTCGAACCCGACTTATCGAAAGGCGGATTCAGCAACTGGACGATGCCGATGTCTCTGCGGATAAGATTCTGGCTCAACGATTCCATAGCCAGACGCGTATGCTCGCTTTCGCCCGCACCGGATAAAACCGACCAGCTCTGCGCAATCGAGTCGATGCGGCATTCCTGGCTTTTAGCCGAGCCCATCAGAGCGCCGTTGTCGAAGAAAGCGCGCCTGTACCATAAACCGTCCCAGGCGTGCTGTTCGATATTCAGACGCAATTGCGCGGCTTCTTTTTTGCAGTACTCACTGAAAGATGCGTCTCCGCGCAGGTTGGCGATTTTCTCGAACTGTGTCAAAACTTCATAAAGGAAAAATCCTAACCAGACGCTTTCGCCCTTTCCTTTAATGCCCACCATATTCATGCTGTCGTTCCAGTCTCCGGAGCCCATGAGCGGCAGTCCGTGTTCACCGAAACGTATACCTCTTTTGACAGCTCTGACGCAGTGTTCATAAAGACTGGCCGTTTCCGTGGATCTGGCCGGCAGGTCATAATAAGAATCTTCTTCCGTATTTACCGGACGGCCGTTGATGAAAGGCACTGATTCTTCCAGTATATTTCTGTCGCCGGTTTTCGATACGTAGTAGCAGGTGGTCAGAGGCAGCCAGAGATAATCATCGGAACATTGGCTGCGCACGCCGCGGCCGATTGGCGGATGCCACCAGTGCTGCACGTCTCCCGCTTCGAACTGGCGGGATGCGCAAAGCAGCAATTGCTCACGGGCAAAGTTCGGTTCGGTGTGAATAAGCGCCATAACATCCTGCAACTGATCGCGGAAACCGAAAGCGCCTCCTGATTGATAATATCCCGTGCGCGCCCAGATCCGGCAGGCCAGAGTCTGGTACAAAAGCCAGCTGTTGGCCAGCGTATTCAGCGACGGATCGGGCGTTTTGATCTGGATGGCATCAAGGGTATTACTCCAGTATTTTCTTGCCTCGTCAAGGGCGTCAGCGGCGGCTTCCGGGTTGCTGACGAGTTGTGCCAGTTGCTGCGCTTCTGCGAAATTTTTTCCCATTCCCAAAATGAAGACAAGTTCTTTTTCTTCTTCATCGGCCAGATCAAAAGGAATCTGAATTGCGGCGCAGGGATCCATTCCCACCCCGACCTTGCCGGACAGGTGCAGACGTTTCATGACAGCCGGTTCTTTAAGAGTTCCGTTGCGTCCCAGAAATTCCGTGCGGTTGCCGGTTATGGTTCGCGTCAGCGCATCGGTGTTGAAGAAGGCAACCCTATCCGGGAATTCCATATTGTAGGGATTACGGGCGAAGATGGCGCCGCTTTGAGAGTCAACCTCCGTAATGATATGCATTGCTGTTTTCGTCCGGAGGTCGCCCAAAACCCATTCCGCGTAGCCCGTTACGGACAGACGGCGCGGTCGTCCTGTTTTATTTTTTATCTTCAATACGGTGAATTTGACCGGTGAATTCAGAGCGGTGTAGACCCATGCTTCCGAATAAATGCCGCTTTCGGTGTGCTCGAAGACGCTGTATCCTAAACCGTGGCGGGTTATGTAAGGTTCGAATCCGCGTCTGGGCAGAGGCATTGCGGACCAGAAAGGGCCTCGCTCATCATCACGGATATAAAATGCTTCCCCGCTTGAGTCGCTTACCGGATCATTGTGCCACGGGGTGAGCCGGAATTCATGGGCATTTTCCGACCAGGTGTAGGACATGCCGCTTTCGGATATTACGGTGCCGAACGTCGAATTGGCCAGTACATTGGCCCAGGGCAGCGGCGTGATCTGACTGCGGGATGTGGAGATGATATATTCGCGTTTATCAGCGCTGAATCCGCCCAGTCCGTTAAAAAACAGCAGATCGTTGCGCGGCGGCGCTGTTGTGGGAATCGGCGCAGGGCGGTGAATGCGGCTTGGAATCAGACGGGGCACGGTTACTTTCAATCCGGCGCGATGCTTGATCTGATTGACCAGTTTCCCCCTGCTGCCGGAGATAATAACATGTGCCACGGTTTGAATCAGAATGCGGTCTTCTTCAGGCATCTGATCGGTGGATCTGACGAAAATTCCTCCGGGTTTATCTTTGATATCGGCGACGACCCCTGAGGAAATGAGCCCCATGATCTCATCATACAGAATCTGTCTGTAACCGGCGTACTCTTCATTCCAGATCATCAAATCCACAGCCAGTCCTTTTAACCGCCAGTACGTGTGCGCCTGAATCAGCTGTCGCGCCAGATCGATCTGGGATTGATTGGAGATCTTCAACAGCACAATCGGCAGGTCGCCGGAGATAGCGTAACCCCAGAGGCCGGATTGTCCGCGGCGGTTCCCGGCAATGACATTGGGGTCGGCGCGCAACGAATCATTGGCATATATGAGGGAGCCGGCAATCTGGCAGTAGAGTTGAGCGTCACTTTCCGTGGCGTTGATTTGCCTTAAGAGCACCTGGCTTTGCGTCCAGGCCATATCGAAAACACGATCCGCGATACGTCTGTCCTGGTATTTTTCAACTAAGGTTAAGGAGGTTTCTCTGGCTTCCGTAATACCGAAAACCATGTCAACCGTGGCTGACTGTTCGGGATCAAGTGTTATTCTGGATCTGATGGAGACAATCGGATCCAGTACAGAGCCCCGGCTGTCGGAAAGCGAGCCGAAAAGGTCGCTGGGAGAACCCAACGCCTGCGGATCGTGAATGGTGTTCCCCCTGCCTATGAAAAGCGACCGGTCTGTTTCATAGGAAATCTGTTCAATGTCCGTTCCATGTACGGACATCAGGTGAAACATCCAGGGATTTTTTTCTTTTTCGAAACGCGGCCGTCGGGTGCAAAGAATAGCCCGGCGCTGTTCGATGATTTCAGTTTGCACGAAAAGATTGGAAAAAGCGGGATGAATTTTATCCGAAGCGGGATACGTGATGACTATTTCCGCATAACTTGTTACATCAATTGTTTTCCGCGACCGCGAGTGGTTTGTAATCGTGGCGCGGCGAAGCTCGATATCATCTTCCGGTGAAACAACAATTTCCGTATGCACGTCGAAGTCGTGATCGTGACGCCGGTATTCCACGCGGCCGTCCGAAAAAACAGCTTCATAATGCAGGGGCTGTTTGAGCGTGGGTTGATAGGTTGTTGACCAGACCTCTCCGCTCTTCACATCGCGCAGGTAGCAGAAAATGCCGAAGTTGTCGCAGGTGGTGTCCTCCCGGAAACGGGTTATGGCGATATCCTTCCAGCGGCTGTAACTTCCGCCGGCATTCGTCAGCATTAAATGGTATCTGCCGTTGGAAAGCAGTTGAATCTCCGGAATAGTCGTGTCGGGGGTGTTGAAAACGCGCACGGCAGTTTCCGTGGGGACGGTTTCCTTCTGCGGACCGGCGAATTCGGCGGGGGAAGTATAGAAAGCAACGGCTTTGGGAACTCTTTCCTGAAGCAATAACATCGCGGACTGAAACAGCGGTTCCGCTTCAAATCTTTTTTGCATAGGCCGGTTCAGTAAAAAATAGGAAAGCGCCAGCAGAGACATGCCCTGATGATGAGCCATGTAAGAGCTGATGACGGCATTTGATTGACCGTGGGGCAGACGCGACGGCGTGTAGTCAATGGCTTCGTAAAAACCGAATTTGCCTTCGAATCCTTCTGCCGCAAGTTTTTCCAGATTAAAACAGGCCTTTTCCGGTTCCACCATTAAAGCCAGCGCCGATGCATAGGGTGCGATGACAATATCTTCCGCCAGACCTCGTTTGAGTCCAAGCCCGGGCACGCCGAAAGCTCGATACTGATAGTTGAGATGGCTGTCAAAGGCGTTGTAACCCGATTCCGAAATGCCCCACGGCAGAGAAAGCTTTTTGCCATATTCGATATGTGTGGCTACAGCGGCTTTGTAGGTCTGATCGAGTAGAGAATGTTCATATGTCGGCATGACCAGAAGAGGCATCAGGTATTCGAACATGGAGCCGCTCCATGATACAAGAACGGGATTTTTCCCCACCGTGGTCAGCAATCTTCCCAAAGCGAACCAGCTTTCCTGGGGCAGTTTTCCCTGCGCGATTCCGACGAAATTGCTGAACCGGCCCTCCGCCGCCAGTAAATCATAAAAACTTGTATCTCTGCGCAGGTTGCTGACGTTGTAGCCGACGGCCAGAAGACTGCACGATTTGTCGAAGAGAAAATCGTATTCTATATTCGTAAAATCATTACATTGCCGGACCATCGTTTCGATATCTTCCATCAGATTTGCGGCGCGGCGGCTTGATTCCGAAACAGCCTTTTTAAGTTCTTCAATTCTGGTGATTTCGACGGCACTCGACAGAGATGTTATTTTCTCTTCGATGGACGATGGAAATTCTTCCTGGAAATTTGATAATTCCCGCAAAGTTATTAACTCGTTGAGCCGGGGTATTTCATGGATTATCTCAGAAAACTGAGGATCAAAAATCCATGGCGCGAAAAACAGCAATTCATCAAGAGCAGACAGGCATTGATCTGCAAATGCCCGTGCCCAGTATCGCATGGGACTATCGGGATCGCTTTCGGAAACATTGATTTCGGCAGTCACTTCCGAAGCGGCAGCCGATAATTTTTCGAGATATGACTTCATCTCCGAGAGTGTCAGTTTGGAAGAAGTCGCCTCTGCCAGATCATACCTGATCTTGCCCAACTGGAGAGGAGCCGATTTTCCCGCACGGTCGGCAAAAATTTCCAAAGTGTCTTTAATTCCCGCGAATATCCGTAAATCGATAATTTTATCATCAGGCAGAGAAAATAAACCCGCTTTTAACACCAGCAGATAACCGATAAGATTTCCGCTGTCTACGGACGAAATGTACAGGGGCAAAAGCGGTTCCAGCGATTGCGTATCGTACCAGTTATAAAAATGACCTTTGTGTCTTTCCAGGGACGCCATTGTTTGGAGCGTATTGGCCGTGCGGCCGATGAATTGTCTTTTTGTGATGTAGCCGAAATCAAGGGCGGTAAGATTAACCAGAAGCGACAGACCGATGTTTGTCGGCGATGTACGGTGGGCGATTGCCTCCACTGGCTGTTCCTGATAATTATCGGGCGGCAGCCAGTTATCTTCATGTCCGACGAATTTATCAAAAAAAGCCCAGGTTTTGCGGGATAGTTTCCTGAGAAACATAATCTGGCCGGCGGTAAGCCTTGCTTCTCTGTGGCGGGAAGGTTTGCTGAACCACCAGGCGACGGCCGGAGAAACCAGCCAGACAAAGAGCAGGGGAACTGCCGATGTAAGGCTGAAGGGACGGTAAGACAGAATGGCGGCAAAGGCAAAGGTTGCGAAAAAAGGAGCAAACCACATGGTTCTGAAGTAGCCGGCCATATCTTCACGCTGATCGTTTTTAATGTTTTCTGACGGGTTCCATTCGAGAAGCTTTTTATGTGAAATCAGCGTTCGCCAGAGAGTGCACAAAACGGCGTCGGTATTGTAATAGGCCTCGTATGGCAGGCATATCAGTGTAAATAACGTCTGTAAAAAACTGTTAACGGCTTTGTGCGAGACATCTCTGAGATGATGAGAGAAAATTACGTTGCGCGGTTTTCGGAGCAAGCCAAGAAAAGAGGTTGTTAAGAAAGGGATGAAAATGATTCCCATAACTGCGGTTGTCCAGAACCAGGCCGAAGGAAGCAATGTCCAGCCCCCTAAAAGCATAATGATCATGGCCGCCGGTGTCAGGCTTCTGCGTAGATTGTCGAAAATCTTCCACTGGGAAAGCATGGATAGATGATTTTCACTGTTTCCCCCGTTAAAAGAGGGAACCCGCGACAGAACCCACCGCGCGATCTGCCAGTCCCCGCGAATCCAGCGATGTCTCCTTTTTACGTCGGCTTTATAGTCGGTCGGATAATCCTCATACAACTGAACATCGCTGATCAATCCCGAACGGGCGTAGCAGCCTTCAATAAGATCGTGACTGAGAATCTGATTTTCAGGAAGACGTTCGTTAAGCGCTGTTTCAAAAGCATCAATATCGTAAATACCCTTGCCGATAAAAGATCCTTCCTGGAATAAATCCTGGTAAACGTCGGAAACGACTCTTGTGTAAG
Organism: Deltaproteobacteria bacterium; assembly: GCA_021372815.1. GTDB lineage: Bacteria > Desulfobacterota > Syntrophia > Syntrophales > Smithellaceae > Smithella. The sequence goes on from JAJFTS010000146.1 coordinate 11,796, forward strand.
GGTCAATACCGGAACTGGTTCCGTGAATGGCCGAATAAAGCGAACGGTCTATATCGGGAAGATTTGCGGAAACCCCTGGCTGTAGAATGCCGTACCCTTCAATGACACGCTTCTTTTTGTCGTCATATAGCGCCTGATTCAGCGGATGTGCCATGGTTCCTATAAATTGTTTTGCCGCGTCGCGGGGGAGCTTTGTGTCCGTATCGAGAGTGATTACATATTTGATATTTCTCAGTTCTGTCGTGTCACCGACAATCAGCGAAAAGAGATCTCCGGAAGGACCTTTTGTTTTCCCGCGCAGGAAAGAATTCAAATCGGCCAGTTTTCCCCGCTTGCGTTCATAACCCATCCATATATTTTCCGGGGGATTCCACAGTCGCGGGCGATGGAACAGAAAGAAGATATCTCCTTTTGAACTTCTGTATTTTTTGTTCAGTGCTTCAATCCCTAGACGAGCCGTTTGCAGTAATTGCTCGTCATTCGGCAGTTCCTGAGTTTTGGCGTCCCGAAAGTCGGTTAACAGAGCAAAACGCAAATTGTCGTCCCGATTGGACAGGAAACGAATTTCCAGAGCCTCGATGGTATTGGAAATGCTTGGTTCGCTGAAAAGCATTGTCGGGACGGCAACCAGCGTACGGCATTCGGGCGGAATGCCGCGGGAGAAATCCATTCGCGGCAGGGGACGGGGAACCACCAGTAAAGTCGAGAGCCAGTTTACCAGCGTTATAGCCAGTTGGCTTGTGCACAAAATTGAAAGAAGTCCGGCGGCGGCCATTGTCCAGCCATGCACTCCGTCGTTGTGCGCTCTGGTCAGTAAAATAAAAGTGAATATGAAGGTCAAAAGAAAAATAGAGCCCGTATAAATAAGCAAGGGAATACGTCTTAGGAAACGGGTTATTGTTTCATAAGGAGAGAAACTCATTTTAGTGAGGTATTCGAGTTCGGATAATCCTTTGTCAATCAGGTAGAAACCGACATGTGCTTCGCGGTTGTGATTTTTTTTTGGGGCGTTTCTCTTGCGGGCAAGGATTATCGCCATGCGCGCCACTTCGCTTTCGGTTAAGTAGCTTTTTTTGGCGATATTTTCTATGACATGGCGGTAGAAATCACGGGTGGAAAAATCCATCTTGGCGTAGATGTCTCCGGGATCTTCCCGCAGGATTTTATCCACTTCACTCATTGTTTCGACAAATTCGCGCCAGTTCATCGTCCCCAGAAAACGAAGACTGGAGATACTATTGCTTATCGAAACCTGATCGGTGGCCTGTCTCTGGCTTTCCCGATGAACAAAAGAGCCGATAGTCTGTCCATACTCGGAGAGACGCTGCTCAATCCAGGTAAGAGGAAGGGCAAGGGCCGGACCCTGTCCCTGCAATTGCCGGGCGATTTCCGCGACAAAAGCGCCGACCATCGGCGGATCCGAACGGGCCATATCCGCGATTTCCAGAAAAAGATTTTTCGGATCTTTTTGGGCGGTGGCCGTCATTTTATTCGCCCAGTAATCGGCGAGATTGCGGTTGATCCTGTCTTTGGAGATGCGAACGGCTATCCGCCTGATATTTTCGATCAAAGCCAGACGCAGCATGATGGGAATAGCCCATAGTTCGCCCAGCTTCAGCACGGTGACCGACTGATAAGACGATACGAATAAACCGAGGGATTTGGAATCCACGCGGCCGTCGCCGTGAGAAATCATCTCCAGCGCAATGTCATAAACGCGCGGAAGATTGGCCGATGGGCCGTTGGCCAATTGAGGCAATTCCCGGCTGTAGACTTTCGGTAAATGTCTTCTGGCCGTGCGAATCTGTTCCTCAATCAGATAAAAATTATCCAGAAACCATTCTTCGGCCGGTGTGATCCGGCGGTTTTCCTTCACGGCGCTGGTCAGGATGTGTCGCGCTTCCAACAGCGCATTTTCATTGTCTGCCAACCTTTGCAGTAATCGGCTGGAGGCGCGGCCGGTGCTTAGTTTGTGCGCGCCGGCGATGATCTTGCCATGTCGCCGCATTTGCTTGGAACTGAATAATTCCGAGCGCAGGAGTTCGTCGTCGGATAATTTTTGAATCGAATTTTCACCGGGAAGTTGCTTTTTCAGACGATTTAAATAATCTGAGATGGCCCTGCTTGCTTCCAATTCCTTATGCTCCCTGTAAAGATTGAAGGATTGTCTGAAATATCTGACCGCTGCGAAGTTTCTTTATAAAAATGTATTAAGATTTTTCTGAGATTTTATACGCCGCGAAAACTTATTATTTGTCCGGTTTGAAATACGGTAGCGCCAGTTGCATTTTTTTCAGGGCTTGTTTTTCTATCTGACGCGCTCGTTCCCGGGAGATATTATATTTTTCTCCTATTTCCTGTAACGTTTTCGGTTCGTCCGCCATTACCCGGTTGAGAATAATATAACTTTCTCTTTCGTTGAGATTGGCCAGCGCTCCGGCGATATCGCGCTGCACCAGACTTTTTTCTTCGGCTTTGATCAGAGATACTTCCTGATTATCGCCCTCATAAGCCAGAAAATCAATATGAGAATTGCTGCTGTCGTCGTTGATAATTTCGTGCAAAGAGACATCCCTTGAACCCATGCGCAGGTCCATTTCTGCCACTTCGGAATCCTTGACTCCCAAAGTAGTGGCTATTTCGCTGAATTCAGGATTTTTACGGGAAAGAGTCTCCAGCTCTTTTTTGGTCTGATTTAATTTGAAAAATAATTTTCGCTGGGCTTGCGTTGTGCCTATTTTGACGATGCTCCACGACCTGATCAGATAATTCTGGATATAGGCGCGAATCCACCAGACGGCATAGGAAATCAGTCTGTATCCTTTGTAAGGGTCGAATTTTTTTACGGCATGAATGAGACCGATATTGCCTTCCTGAATTAAATCAGCCAGTTTAAAACCATAGTTGCGGTATTCATGGGCAATCTTGACCACAAAACGCAGGTTGGAAACAATCAGTTTTTCGGCGGCGGCCACATCGTTATATTTTTTTAGACGCACGGCCAGCTTGAATTCCTCTTCCGCGGTTAAAAGAGCAAAACGATTAATTTCAGCTATATATAAATTAAGAGTGCCGGTTACTATGGGTAGTTCCAACTGTCGGTCATCTCCTTATAGACTTAATTTGTGAATATTAACCAACTATAACTTGCCGGTCAAGGGTTCTTTTTCCCGGGAAGAAATTGAACGAAGATGTGTGGCCTGCTAAATCATATACACTGCTGTAAAAGGCCGGCGCCGTTTGTCCACATAGGCGGAGTTCGTTGAAATCAGTGATTTTTTTACCTGTCCCACCTTGACAGAGTCCATCTTTATGCTTATTCTAAGTGAAATTCAGAAAAAGGGGAACGTCAATGAAATCAATAAATAAAACAATGATTGAACATGCCGTCAGAATCGCACATGAAATAAAAGCCAATGCTTTGCTTGTATGTATTGATGTCATTAATGATCCCGAACTCTTAATGGATGAAATAAAAAAAGATATCGGTTTTATTATCGTTTCCCGGGAAGATGAAAGCATATCGGAGGAGATGCAGAAGAATGCTCAAATATTATATATCCCTAATGTTAATTTAACCCGTGTGGGAAAGATTAAACTTGCTGTTGCCAAAGGAATTGTTCAGGGAATTTTAAAGAGAGGTGACAAAGTAGTTTGCTTGAGCGGTGTACCCAGATTCGGTTACGCCGACAGCATTTTTGTTCTGGATGTGGGAAAAGAATTCGAGATTTTAACATCTGATTTTATTAACGATTTAACTGAAAATGTCCGTCCGGAAGTTTTTAATTCGGCTTTGAATATCGCCTGCGAACTGGCCGCTCAGGGGAGGGAAAGCCGCAAAGTAGGAACAATATTCGTCCTGGGAGATGATGAAAAAGTCATGCAGCTTTCCCGGCAGATGATTATTAACCCGTTTTCCGGATACTCGGAAGACCAACTCAATATTTTAAATCCGGAACTGGAAGAGACGATTAAAGAGCTCTCGGCAATTGACGGAGCTTTTATTATCAAGGAAAACGGAGTGCTGGTTACCGCCGGGAGACATCTCAGCGCCGCTCTGGACAGCCGTGAGTTTCCTCCCGGTTTAGGGAGCCGCCATATTGCCGCTGCCGGTATAACCAGTGTTACCAAAGCCGTCGCCATAGTAATTTCCGAATCTTCCGGAAACGTTACCGTCTTTAAAAACGGAAAACTTTTTGTGACAATTGAAAAACCCGTGGAGTAGTGGGGTAGAGGAAATAAAATATGCGTTTTGATAAATTTACTTTAAAAGTGCAGGAAGCTCTTCAGGAAGCTGAGTCTCTGTCCAGGTCTCTGGGACATCAATCCATTGAACCGGAACATCTTCTGGTTTGTTTTTTAAGACAGGAAGACGGTATAGCCGGAGCGATCATCAACAAACTTAATGCTTCACCTCAAAAGATTGAAAGAGAACTGGAAAATTACCTGAAAAAACAGCCCAGTGTCGGCGGTGCCGGAGCAGGACAGGTGTATCTGGGAGGGAGGCTCAATAAAATATTCGACAAGGCGATGACCGAAGCGGCGCAGCTTAAAGACGAATATGTCAGCGCCGAACATATGCTGGTGGCCATGGCCGAGGAAAAAGAAGGTCAGACCGGGAAAATCCTGCGCCAGGCGGGTGTGACCAAAGACAATATTTTCAAGGTTCTGGTGGATATCCGCGGCAATCAGCGTGTGACCGATCCGAATCCGGAAGGCAAATATCAGGCGTTGGAGCGCTATGCAAGGGATTTCAACGCACTGGCGAAGAAAGGGGCTTTTGATCCCGTTATCGGTCGTGATGAGGAGATACGCCGAATTATGCAGGTGCTCTCGCGGCGTACAAAGAATAATCCCGTGCTGATCGGCGAGCCGGGCGTCGGCAAAACGGCCATTGTGGAAGGTCTGGCTCAGCGCATTGTCAACGGCGATGTGCCGGAAAATCTGAAAAACAAGCGTGTCATCGGTCTGGACATCGGCGCGCTGGTGGCCGGGGCGAAGTATCGCGGCGAATTTGAGGAACGGCTTAAAGCGGTTTTGAAGGAAGTGATCAGCGCCGAAGGCGAGATCATTCTCTTCATTGACGAAATCCATACGATGGTCGGAGCCGGGGCGTCTGAAGGTTCGATGGATGCTTCCAATATGCTCAAGCCCGCGCTGGCACGCGGCGAACTGCGTTGCGTCGGCGCGACGACACTCAATGAATACCGCAAATATATCGAGAAAGATGCGGCGCTGGAGCGTCGTTTTCAGCCGGTTCTGGTCAAGGAACCGACGGTGGAAGATACTATCGCTATTCTGCGCGGCCTGAAAGAACGCTATGAGGTGCATCATGGTGTGCGGATAAAAGACTCGGCCATTATTGCCGCAGCTACACTTTCCAATCGCTATATCGCCGACCGGTTTCTGCCGGATAAGGCCGTTGATTTGATCGATGAGGCGGCGTCACGCCTGAGAATTGAACTGGACAGCATGCCGTCGGAAATCGATGCAATTGACCGGAAAATCATTCAACTGGAAATAGAACTGCAATCTCTGAAAAATGATACTGATCAGCCCGCTGTGGAAAGGCGGGAAAAAATTGAAAAGGAACTGGCCGAGCTTCGATCCAGTATGGATCAGATGAAAATGCACTGGTCGGCGGAAAAAGATATCATTAAGAAAATTCAGCAAACCAAAAGCCAAATGGAAGCGCTGAAAACCGAGGAAATCAATGCCCAGCGCGAAGGCAATCTGGCGCGGGCCGCGGAAATCCGTTACGGACAGCTGGTGGCGCTGAATAAAGAATTGGAAGCGGACCAGGCAAATCTGGCGGAAACTCAGAAGAACAACCAGATGCTCAAGGAGGAAGTAGACGCCGAAGACGTGGGAGAAGTCATTTCCAAATGGACAGGTATTCCGCTTTCGCGCATGTTGGAAAGTGACGTGCAAAAACTCATCCACATGGATGAGCGCCTCAAAATGCGCGTGATCGGCCAGGATGAAGGTATCCAGGCGGTATCCGCGGCTCTGCGCCGGGCACGTTCCGGCTTACAGGATCCCAATCGTCCGATCGGTTCATTTATTTTTTTAGGTCCCACAGGCGTTGGTAAAACCGAACTTGCCCGGGCGCTGGCGGAATTCATGTTTGATAATGAACAAGCCATGGTGCGGATTGACATGTCGGAGTATATGGAAAAACATGCCGTCGCCAGATTAATCGGCGCCCCGCCGGGCTATGTCGGCTATGATGAAGGCGGACACTTAACCGAAGCGGTGCGGCGTAAGCCCTATTGCGTATTGCTTTTTGATGAAATCGAGAAAGCTCATCCCGATGTTTTTAATATCCTGTTGCA
>JAJFTS010000147.1 GCA_021372815.1 Deltaproteobacteria bacterium
CCTTTGCATAAGCGTTACACGCCGGAAAGCTACGCCGATTTCAAACTGCGACAGGAAAAAAGAAAGCAGGGAGATCCCGGCCCATCCGAATATGAAATCAGCATTATCCGGAAAGACGGAATGATTCGACACGTTAATGCATTGCGCAAGGAAATTTTCTGGAACGGCCGGAAGGAATTTCAAATTATTTATCAGGACATAACCGAACGCCGAGAGGCTGAAGAAAAACTGAAAAGAACCATGAACAGTTTACGCAAGTCCATCGGCACAACCATTCAGGTCCTCGGCACTGCATCGGAAGCAAGAGATCCTTATACGGCAGGACATCAAAAGAGAGTTGCCGATCTCGCCCGCGCTATCGCCACCGAGATGAGGCTTCCTTATGAAACAATCGAAGGAATTCGCATGACCGGAGCCATCCATGATATTGGAAAGATTTCCATACCATCGGAAATACTTTGCAAACCGACAGTCCTTACCGAACTGGAATTTTCTCTCGTTAAATCTCATTGCCAGTATAGTTATGAAATTATCAAAGATGTGGAATCTCCGTGGCCGCTCGCCGATATTGTGTATCAGCATCACGAACGAATTGACGGTTCCGGATATCCGCAGGGTTTAAAGGGAGAGAATATTCTTATTGAGGCCCGCATCCTTGCCATTGCCGATGTGGTTGAGGCAATGATATCCTATCGTCCCTACAGACCGGCGCTGGGACTGGATATCGCGCTTATGGAAATCGAAAACAACGCGGGAATTCTCTATGACCTTAATGCAGCCAAGGCTTGTTTAAAGCTCTTCAGAGAAAATGGATTTAGGCTGGAATAATGCAGATTTCCGCCCATAATATTTCCGGTCATTTTTTCCGAGAAACCATTGCGCTCCTTAAAGTATAATTCATTATTGACTTCAATATTATTATCAAGTAAAAAATTTAATCAATCACGGGTATGGACCCCAAAGCAAGCTTTGGAAAAAATTCCGCGGCAAGCTGCGGGGTATTATACCCTCCGCTGTGCGGGATTGTTCGACTTACAAATTTCAATGCACCTATAGTGCCCCCATGGTGCCCTTCAGGGTATTTAGGGTAGTCGTTTTTGAAATTTGAGTCTCACAATAATCAGTCGGAGAAGGAATGTTTTATGATCCATTCGGCGCTGTTGGTCACACTGGGTGTCGCGATAACCGCATTTATGTCCTTCTGGTCCGTGGTTTTCTCAATTTTTCCCGCCGCTGACAATAAGATTCATAAGGTGGCAAGTCTCTGGGCTAAAATTTTACTTTTGATATGTAACACAAAAGTAAAAGTAATCGGCGAGGAAAATCTGCTGCACGGCAAACCGCAAATTTTCATGGCCAACCATCAAAGCGACTTTGATATTTTAATTTCTCTGGCATATATCCGCGTTCAATTCCGGTGGATTGCCAAAAAAGAATTATTCGCGATTCCCATATTCGGCGCGGCGATGAGAAGCGCCGGCTATATTGAAATCGACCGCAGCAACAAGGAAAAAGCCTTGCAAAGCATCGATGAGGCTGCTTTGCGCATCCGGAGGGGAAAATCAATTATGACCTTCCCGGAAGGCACAAGAAGTCGTGATGGAGAAATCAAACCTTTCAAACAGGGAGTCTTTCATCTGGCGATCAGGGCGGGCGTACCCATTGTGCCGGTTTCCATCATCGGCAGCGGACGCATCATGCCCAAGAGATCATTAAGGATAAAACCGGGCCAGATAAAACTGATCATCGGCAAACCGGTAGAAGTGACCAATTTCGACATTGAAAAACGTCATGAACTGATTGAACACGTCAGAAATGAAATCATCCAAAACTACAATGAATGGCAGGAAGCAGGAAGGATGGATATTAAAGACTTAGAAAGCGAGGCGACTTGAATTTATCTACCGCTATCATTCTGGGAATCGTTCAGGGACTAACCGAACTTTTTCCCGTCAGCAGTTCCGCTCATCTGGTTATTCTGCAGAGCTTTTTTCCTGATTTTCAACAGTCCGGAGTAGCATTCGACGCAATTCTTCATCTGGGAACTTTGATCGCCGTCGTGCTTTATTTTCATGTTGATCTCTGGGCTATTTTCAAAGCCTTTCTACCTCAACAATTTAAAACAGCTTCGGATACTACAGATGTTGTTGCTCCGAAAAAACTTTTCCTTTTTCTAATTATCGGCACGATACCGGTCGTCATTATCGGATTTTTATTTAAAGACTATATCCATGGTATATTCCAATCTGCCCGGGCGGCGGCTTTTTTTCTAATCATCACCGGATTTCTGCTATTTTTTTCCGACAAAGTAACAAATGCGCAGCGCGACAAAAAAGACATGAATATCACCGACAGTATTTTCATCGGCATTGCCCAGGCTCTGGCGCTACTGCCCGGAATTTCCCGTTCCGGAGCAACAATAACCGCCGGTATTTTCCGCAGGATAAACAGGACAGATGCCGCACGTTTTTCATTTTTACTATCAATCCCGGCTGTGTGCGGCGCGGTGATTCTGGAAGCAGGTTATTTTAAATATATCCCTTCTTCGGAAATATGGATGTATTTTGCCGGTTTTATTTGTGCCGCTCTCACCGGGCTGATGTCTTTAAAATTGTTTTTTCTGGTTATCGGCAAAGCCCGATTAAAATTTTTCGCTTACTATTGCTGGATTTTCGGTATGTTTACGCTACTTGTCAAATCGTCTTTTTTCTGAAATAATATTTAACGTTGATGTTCTATTTTCACATTCGGCCATAATATGGAAAAGAAAGAAACCAATACAAAAAGAACTCGGGAAATTAAAGCGGTCGTTTTTCTGGCAATGGCGATTTTTTTGCTTTTGTGCCTTGTTTCCTATCATCCGCAGGACCCTTCTTTCACTCACTTTGTCGCCGGCGGCCAGGCTAATCACAATTTTACGGGCAAGGTCGGCTCTTACACAGCCGATTCTTTAATCCGACTGCTGGGCGTTGCCTCTTTTCTTTTGCCCGTTTTTCTTTTTGTCTGCAGTTTTCAATATTTCTTTCGTCCGGAATTTACCGTTACCAAAAGCCGATCTGTCGGTTTTTTGTTCTTTGTTCTTTCCTTCACCGGAATTATGGCGCTGCTGATCAGCGGCGGCATAAATATTTACGGGGAATCACTGAAAAACGGCGCCGGCGGGTTAATCGGCGTCTCCCTTGTCGGACTGCTGCGCCTGTATTTTAACGCTGCAGGAACCTATATCATTCTCTTTTTGATTTTTGTGGTGGCCTTGACTTTCATGATCGAATTTTCAATTGTCTCCGTGACGGAACGATTCTCCAAATCCGGCGCGGCATTTCTGGTCCGTTGCAAAGAACGGGTGTCGTCGTTCGTAAATTTTGTTTTCAACACCATGAAAACAGAACCGAAACCGGAGCCGGTGGTCATCAAAGAAGAACCGGCGGTTGTTAAAAAAGCTCCCCCGAAAAAAATCGAGCAGACCCATTTCGATTTTACCAAAGCCAAACCGGATGATAAATTTCAACTGCCGCCGCTTTCATTACTGGAAGAGGCGCCGCAAAAGGATGCCCGTGTCAAGCGGGATTCCCTGGTCACCAATTCCCGCATTCTGGAGAAGAAGTTGTCCGACTTCGGCGTTGAAGGCCGCGTGGTGGAGGTCATGCCCGGACCGGTGATCACGATGTATGAACTGGAACCTGCGCCGGGCGTTAAAATCAATAAAATAGTCAACCTCTCCGATGATCTGGCGCTGGCACTGATGGCTCCCAGCATCCGCATTCTTGCCCCGATTCCCGGCAAATCCGTCATCGGCATTGAAATACCGAATTTAAAAAGAGAATCTGTCTTTCTCAAGGAAGTAATCGATAATAATTCTTTTTCGGAATCATCTTTCCGTCTGCCGATCGCTCTGGGCGTTAATTTCGTGGGCACACCCGTCATTGCCGATCTGACGAAAATGCCTCATCTGCTCATTGCCGGAACTACCGGCTCCGGCAAAAGCGTCGCGCTCAACGCTATGATCTGCAGCATATTGTTTAAAGCGCAGCCGGATGATGTCAAATTTCTCATGATCGATCCCAAGCGGCTGGAGTTATCTTCTTATGAAGGCATTCCGCATCTGATGCATCCGGTGGTCACGGATCCGAAAAAGGCCTCTCAGGTTCTGCGCTGGACGGTTGAAGAAATGGAAAGGCGCTACCGGGTTCTCAACGACCTGAAAGCGAAAAGCATTGACGCCTACAATGAAATGCTTTTGAAAGGTCTGAAAAGCAAAACTGTTTTAGCCCTGCCGAAACAGTCTGACCCCGACCTGGAGATCGAAAAGACAAACGAGACAACCGACAACGTCAAAGAAGAGCAGGAAATAAAACACACGAAATTGCCCTACATCATCGTGGTCATTGACGAGCTGGCCGATTTAATGATGGTCGCGCCCAGAGACGTGGAAGAATCCCTGACGCGTCTGGCTCAGATGGCGCGGGCCGCCGGAATCCATCTGATCATCGCCACGCAAAGACCGTCTGTCGACGTCATCACCGGCTTGATCAAAGCGAATTTTCCCACACGCATTTCGTTCCAGGTATCTTCCAAAATCGACTCCCGTACGATCATCGACCAGCAGGGTGCGGAAAAACTGCTTGGTTCCGGTGATATGCTCTTTATTCCGCCGGGTACGTCGAAACTATCCCGCATTCATGGAGCTTACGTTTCGGACAAGGAAATCTCCCGCATCGTTGATTTCAGCAAAATGCAGGCGCAACCGGCGTATGATTCCTCTATCGAGAAGTTCGCTCTGGCCTCTGCGCAAGCCCAGCACGAAAACGACGATGATTTCGATGAAAAATACGACGAAGCCGTGGCTCTGGTCGGAGAACTGGGCCAGGCTTCTATTTCCCTTGTCCAGCGTTACATGAAAATCGGCTACAACCGCGCGGCGCGCATTATTGAAAAAATGGAGTCCGAAGGAATTGTCGGTCCGTCCGACGGCGCAAAACCCAGAAAAGTTCTTATCAGAAAGCTTCCCAGTTGAAAAATACAAAACAAAATCATGGGCATAAATTCCAAAGCAAGCTGCAGGGTATTATACCCTCCGCTGTGTCCCGACAAAGTCGGGATTCGACTGACAAATTTCAATGCACTTCGTTTTCGAAATTTGAGTCTCACAATAAAGTCCGCATCATCAGCCTGGGCTGTCCGAAAAATCTGATCGACTCGGAAGTCATGGGTGGTCTGTTAAACCAATCCGGTTATCAACTGGTCGGGCAAAACGATGCAGCGGATATTGCCATCGTCAACACCTGTGCTTTCATCAATCCGGCGAAAGAAGAAGCCATTGAAGAAATTTTAACGCTGGCCGAAGAAAAAAAAACCAATCCGCAGCTCAAGATTGTCGTCGCCGGTTGTCTTGCTCAACGCTACGGCCGTGAGCTTTTCGTTCAGATACCCGAGGTAGATTTATTTATCGGCACAGGCGAGGTCGGCAAAATTGTACATCATATCAAAACAATTAATCAGAAAAAATACCGAAGAGCTGCCGTCATAACCAAACCGGATTTTTTAATGAACTGCGAGCAGCCAAGGCTTCTGCCGCCATCCGCCGCCAGCGCTTATTTAAAAATTTCCGACGGCTGTTCCAATTGTTGTTCCTACTGCGCCATCCCGTCCATCCGCGGCGCCGCGCGCAGCCGCCGGCCGGATGATATTCTCCGGGAGGCCGAAAATCTGGCCAAAAGAGGAATAAAAGAAATCATCATCACCGCTCAGGACACAACAAATTACGGCAGAGATTTAAAAGGCCGGCCGTGTCTTTCCTCGCTGTTAAACGATATGGCGAAAATCAGAAGCATCAAATGGATTCGCCTGCTCTATGTTCATCCGGCACGCGTCACCACGGATTTGCTGGAAACAATCGCTTCCCATGAAAAAATCTGCCGCTACATTGATCTGCCCGTCCAGCACATTGACGACGATATTTTAAAGGCGATGAACCGCAATGTCAGCGGTGCGGAAATCCAGCGGGTCATCGCTCAGATCCGACGGATGATTCCTGGTGTCGCACTGCGGACATCGCTGATTGTCGGATTCCCCGGCGAAACAAACAAGCGATTTGAAAAGCTGATTGATTTTGTAAGAGAAGCCAAGTTTGACCACCTCGGCGTTTTTACCTATTCCAAAGAAGAAGGAACCTCCGCCGCCAGTTTAAAATCCCAGATCGCCGCCGGGGAAAAAGAGAGACGACGCGAAATCATTATGAATGAGCAAATGGCCATTTCCCGCGCCATCAACAACATCCTGATCAATTCCGTTCAGGAAGTGCTCATCGAAGCAAAAAGCGACCGCAATAATTATTCATACCTCGGCAGATGCCGCCGGCAGGCTCCGGAAATCGACGGCGTAACTTACATTAAATCATCCAAAGCCCGCATCGGCGATATGGTAAAATGCAGAATAACCGCCGTCGATGAATACGACCTGTTTGGAAAAACAATTTGATCAGTTTCTTTATAAAAGCACCTATTCCCTGCGCTTCTTTTTAAGTCTCCACTGCGGACACAGCTCCGAAGATCCCGGCAGATATTCACGGCAAATCAACGGTCTTGTCTCATAGATCGAGCAAATCCACGAATCTTCTGAATTATAAAGGAAAGGACATACTCGCGGGTAATCGCCGGTTTCGGCAGACACCATTCTGTCACCCGCCCAGACCAGATGACGATGCTCGATCATTTCCAGAATATCACGCCTGTCTTCGACGTTCCAGCGGTCATAATCTTCTTTCTGCGCATAGGCAGTAAAATCAACGAAACAACACTTGCCGCATCGCAGGCAGGGAAGCGGTTCTTTCATAAATTATCCTTTTTTCTTTCATCGAACGTTTTTCCCGGATTTCCATTCAACATCCTCTCATGGCACAGTTAAATTATCTCACATTTGAATATTATTTCCCAGCACCTCCATTATTTCCCGCGAACGACAAGGCAACGCCGGATTGCCTCCACGCCCATGAGGAACGTGTGATGAATTTACCCTTTGAAATACGCATATAATTGTTGTATGAATTTACACATGAATATGTGGGAGTTCGCGATACAATGAAACCTTCAACAGAAAAAGAAGATCCACAAAAAAACTCTTCTTCCGTAAAAAACGAAACCGAAAAGAAAACGATGCGGCCGGAACTGGCCGAAATGATTAAAAGGCACTCCTTCGGCCTTGATGAAAATCGCCCCGAGGCGGTGGCCAAACGCAAGCAGAAGAATCAAAAAACAGCCCGCGCCAATGTCGAGGATTTCTGCGACAAGGAAAGTTTCATCGAGTATGGAGCACTGGCAATTGCCGCCCAGAGAGGCAGACGCTCGGAAGAAGATTTAATCAGCAAAACTCCCGCTGACGGATTAATCGCGGGCATCGGTTCAGTAAACGGCTCTTTATTCAGAGCAGAAAAGGCCCGCTGCATGGTTATGGCTTACGACTACACGGTTCTGGCCGGCACGCAGGGTTTCTTCAACCATAAAAAAATGGACCGGTTGCTGAAACTCGCCCACGAACAGCTCCTGCCCGTTGTACTCTTTGCGGAAGGCGGCGGCGGAAGGCCCGGTGATGTAGACGCCATCGGTGTCATGACGGCAGGACTGGACTTATCAACCTTCGCCGGGTTTGCCGGTCTCAGCGGCAGGGTTCCTCTGATCGGAATTGTATCCGGCCCATGTTTTGCGGGAAACGCGGCGCTTTTGGGCTGCTGCGATGTGATTATAGCGACAAAAAATTCCAATATCGGCATGGGCGGTCCGGTCATGATCGAAGGCGGCGGCTTGGGTATTTTTAAACCGGAAGAAATCGGTCCGATTGATGTGCAAAGTCAAAACGGCGTGGTTGACATTGAAGCGGCCGATGACGCGGAAGCCGTCGCCGCGGCCAAAAAATATCTTTCGTATTTTCAAGGGACAACTCCCGTCTGGGAAGCCGCCGATCAACGTCGTCTGCGCGATCTTATCCCGGAAAACAGCAAGCGCGCGTATAACGTGCGGACCGTTATCAAAGCTCTTGCCGACACGGATTCGTTTCTGGAGCTGCGCCCCAAATTCGGCCCGGGCATCATTACAGGCTTTATCCGCGTCGAAGGAAGGCCTTTCGGACTGATCGCCAACAACTGCCTGCACATGGCCGGAGCCATTGAAGCTGAAGGCGCGGACAAAGCGGCGCGATTGATGCAGATTTGTGAAGCCCACGGTTTGCCGATTCTTTCTTTATGCGACACACCCGGATTCATGGTTGGTCCGGAAATAGAAAAGCGCGCTCAGGTACGCCATGTCTGCCGGATGTTTGTCATCGGCTCTCATCTGACGGTTCCTTATTTTACGGTTGTTTTGCGCCGGGGGTATGGTCTGGGCGCCATGGCCATGGCCAGAGGCGGCTTTCATGAATCTTTCTTTACGGCTGCCTGGCCGACGGGAGAATTTGGAGCCATGGGCATTGAAGGAGCCATCAAGGCCGGTTTTAAAAAAGAGCTGGCCGCGATTGAAGACCCGGTTCAACGCGAGAAGCTTTATGAAGAGCTTGTTGCACAGCTTTATAAAAGAGGGAAAGCCGTCAACATGGCATCTTATCTGGAAATAGATTCCGTCATCGATCCGGCCGATACCCGCAAATGGATTATACAGGGCTTGAAATCCGTATCCGCCGTCAAACCGGGAAAAACTTGTCATTCGTTTATTGATCCCTGGTAAAAATAAAAAAGGGTTTTTGCAAATGCAGATTCAAGATGTTTTTTCCGCCTATAAAGATGACCTTCGGCAGGTTGAGAAGTGCATTAGTGACAATGTCATTTCTGAGATAAAATTAATTCCTGAAGTCGCACACCATTTGATCGACAGCGGCGGGAAAAGATTCAGGCCTCTCCTGCTGCTGATTTGCGCGCGTCTCTGCGAATTCCGCAGGAACAACCGTTTCCCGATGGCCACCGTCATGGAATTTCTTCATACAGCCACCCTTCTGCACGACGATGTTATTGATCAGGCATCCATGAGGCGAGGCAAAACATCCTCTAATCAGATTTACGGCAACGCCATCAGTATATTGGTCGGTGATTTTCTGTGTTTTAAGGCGTTTACCCTGATGACCGGCATCGGCAATCTCGATATTCTGAAACTTATTTCCGAAATGGGAGACATCATGTCCGAAGGCGAAGTGTTTCAGCTTACCAAATGCGGCGACATCAATCTGACCACGAAGGAATATTTCAGCATCATTGAAAAGAAAACCGCCGTGCTGATTTCAGCTTCCTGCGCCGCGGGAGCAATCCTGGGCTGCGCACCCCAGGAAAAAATCAATGCGCTGGCTCAATTCGGCAAAAATGCCGGCATGGCTTTTCAGATTACGGATGATGTGCTGGATTACACGGCCCAGGGAAAAGATTTCGGCAAATCAATCGGCAAGGATCTGGAAGAAGGTAAAATAACCCTGCCGTTAATATTCGCCCTGAAACAAAGCACGGAAGAAGAAAAAAATGCCATCAGGGAAATAATAGCCCGTAAAAAAAGCTCTCAAAAATCGGCGCGGGAAATTCTGAAATTAATAAAAAAATATAACGGAATTGATTCTTCACTGGAAACCGCGGCTCAATACATCAGCAAGGCCAAGGCCCAATTAAATGTTTTCAGCGATTGTCCCGAAAAAGATCACTTAAACGCGGTCGCTCAATACATCCTGTCCCGAAACATTTAAGATTTATATCTTATACTCGGCGCGACGAATGACTTCCAGCTGCAAATCCCTCTGCAACTTGGTAAAGTATGCCACGTAACCTGATATCCTGACCATCAGGTCGCGGTAATGTTCAGGATTGGCCATGGCGTCTTTCAGCATATCGGTGGAAACGACGTTGAATTGCGTCTGCATGCCTCCCATCTTGAAATAGGCATCGGCATAGCCCGCCATAATTTCTATGATTCTTTCATGGCTGTCCGAACCGCTCGGAACGACTTTAACATTGAAAGCAATGTTGTTGTCCAGTGTAACGGGATTAAGCTTTGCCACATCACGGAGATTGTCCAGCAGGTTTGGCGACGCACTGGGATGCGGCGTCAATCCCGGCGTAAACGGTTCGCCCGCCAGCCTGCCGGAAGGCAGCGCTCCCGTGACACGACCGTAAACCGCGTGATTGGCCATGGACCACCATCCCGTGGCGTGAGGACCGCCACGGTAATTCTTACGTCCGGCGAAATAATCGTGCACCATCGCTGTGACCCGATTAGCCATTTCCAGAGATTCATCGCTGCCGGAACCGAAACGCGGCGCTTTGGCCTTAATCATCGCGTGAAGCCTGGGATTATTGGAAAAGTTATTATCAATCGCCTCTTTCATGTCTTCAAAAGAACAGACTTTCATATCGAACACGAGTTTTTTGATAGCCATAAGGGAATCAATCACATCCGCAAGGCCGATTAACGAAACACCCGAGGAATTATATTTGGCCCCTCCGCGAGTAACACCTCTGCCGCTTTCTATACAACCTTCGGTCATACTGGAAATCAGCGGCGCCGGCTGATGTTTCTGATACACGATGCCCAGTTGATTATTTCCTTTTACGGACTGTTCGAAAAGAAACTCGCATTGCTTTTTAAACGCTTTCCAGAATTCTTCAAAAGAATGAAAAGCGCCATCTTCAATCACGCCTGTTTCAGGACCAAGCTTCCAGTTCATCAGGGGATGTTTCCCGTTGTTCAAGGCCATTTCCAACGGAGCCACCAGATTGAATTCTATGCTGGACGTGGCACTGCAATGCTTGCCCGGGATGCCCGGTTCGACGCACCCGTTAACAACCCAGTTCCGCACATCTTCCATGCTCCAGCCGTGCGCACTGAGTGAAGAGATAACTGCATCATCTCCGTGAATACAGGGGGTAGCGCCTGTGATGTAATTGACGTCACAGACTCTTTTTAAATACGCAGAGCTGTTCTTATCAGGCTTGTAACGCGCATGGACGTTCGGGTCGTTCAACGCCAGCAGTTCCGTAACCTTCAGGAAAATATATGTCATGTCGTTCACGGCATCCTCGCCTTCAGGCGTCACCCCTCCCAACGTAATTGTCCCATTGGGCGGTGAATCTCCATTTTGCCAGTTACCGATGTCCGGAGCGAGGATCTGATGACTGGCCTCTTTGAAATAAAAACATCCGAGCAGGTCTATGACGTGTTTAACATACGCCTCTTTATCCGCCGGAGTCGTAAGTCCATCAATACCCGCTTCAAAATAGGGCTGTAATATTTGATCAAGCCTTCCGAACATGGGGCCGTCGTCGGTGCTTTCCATTCCCAGACATATATGCATAAGCATAATCGTCTGAACCGCTTCATCGAGAGTCCGGGCTGGATTTTCAGGAACCCTCAAAAGAATTTGATGCATTTTTTCCAGTTCGGCTTTTCTTTGCGGATCCTTCTCCAGCCGCGATTCCTGAAGCGCCTGACGGGCAAGGTTTCCGGCATAGGCATGGACCGCTTTGAGACTGATAATCATCGCCTTTAAGGTGTCCTTCTTTTCCTGATCCGCATCCTGATCATTCTGCAACTCGTTCTCGATTCTTTTAATCATCCCTCTGGTGCCCGATGTGACCAGCATCTCATGCCCCGGCGGAACTTCCGACATCGATATGGTCTTCCAATAATAAACCGAAAAAAACCGGTCATGGATTTGCACCGGCAGGTCATTGCCGGTTTCTTTTCTCCATAATTCGTGAATATTCCTTTTCGCCCAGTACGGAAAAACATGCTTATGCAGAACCTGGATTGATTCTTCGCTGATTTCATAAGGCATCAATTCCCGTTTGGCAAACGATCTCAATTCACCCCAGCTGTAGCAGCCGATGGAAAAAGGATGACTTACACAACTGGAAACAGGAGATGTTGTGTAAGTCCCGGCCAGCAAGTCGTTTTTTCTGATAACCGGTTTTCTATTTTCCAGGATGTATTTGAGGCTGAGGGCCTTGCGTAAATTCGGTTCCCAGGATTTGCCGTTTTTATCAATTTCATAGCCATTCTCCAGATGGAAATCGGTAAGCAATTTACCGTATTCATGACAAACAACCGCTTCCTTTTTTTTACCGAAATATTCAGCGCGAAATTGTTCAAGACGCGGAAAATCTTCCAGACCGTACCGGGCGAGATGGGGATCTTCAAGATACTTGACACCAGGGTCAACCTTTTTCCCGGAAACGCGGCTGATTTTTCTTTTCGGTTTTTCCTGCCGGCATGTCTCGATATCTTGTACATCCTTACCGACAGCTTTATTCGCTTTCTTATGTACTTCAATCTGCCTGTCGACACCTATTTGCTGGTATTTCTCAAAAACGAGCGACATCAGATAATTGAACAAACTGGCCAGCATGATGTTGCCCTCTGTTCTCATTGAACCAAGCAGCATCATTTTATATAATTCATCGGGAGTCGCGTCGGTCATTTTCAAAAGATCATCAGACTCTTTGAAAATAATGATCGTTTCCACATCACCAGGAATTTTCTTTAGCACGGCTACTTTTCCATTCTTGAAGACAATCGCTGCTTCAATCGCATTATCATCGGACTTCATTCCCAACGAAAGGTTGATCCAGCCCTGTGTTCCCTTCAGCTGATCCCGCAGCGATCCGGATGTATTGAATTTGTTGGCGATGAAACTTAAAAAACCTTCCAGCAACATCTGACGCCTGCGAAGCAGCTTGCCAATACCAAGTTTTGACGCACCGACAGCCAATCCCCAGTAGTGTGACAACCGACGACTTGTTGGATTTTCCAGTCCATTCATGCTCATCACTCCATTTTTTCCGATAATGATGTTCTTTCTTATCGATGAAAATTTAAATTATATGGCATTAAATTTAATATTATTAAATTTAAATGTCAAATTTTTTTTATTTATCGCAACAAAAACCATCTTTATTATTTTATATAATGATAACAATTACATAGATATGGTATGTTAAAGCTTTTTGCTGAAACGTATTGAGAGACAGTATAGATTATTCCGTTTATTCAATATTACAGGGGAAGTATTCTATTTCTTGCTTAAATACGGCGTCAGGAAATCGTCGGTGATCCGGTCAATTAAAAGATCAGGTTCTTCAATGATTTCTTTGAGAATACCGCTGTTATAAAGGGATAAAATCCCATGCAGTTCGCCGAACATTTTTATAAAATAAAATTTCGCGTCCATGCCCTCCAATTCAGGATGCAAGGATATGATATCCTTTCCGACATCAATGACAAGATTTAAATTTCTAATCGAGCTCTGGTATTCATCGCGCGAGATGATTTCTTCGGGAGTCCCCTTATAATCGGATACCTGCGGCACGCGGCGATTAAACATCAGGTCGTAGAAATTAGGATAGTTTTTCCCGAAATTAAGAAAAGTTTTGATCACTTTTTTAAGCTTTTCAACCGGATCTTGCTCCATGGCTACAGCGTCAACAAGCATATGGTACAGTAATTCGAATGTTTTTTTATGTATGGCAATGATCAGTTGATCCTTATTTTTATAGTAGTTGTATAAATTGGCCGCCGTCATATGGGTGCGTTTGCCCAGCTTATACATCGAAAGATTGTCAAAACCTTCATCCTGTAAAAGCTCTAATGCTTCCTGAAGGATTGTTTTTTTTATTTCTTCAATTTCCTTTTCGCTTCTCGTGGTCTTGGACAAGATAGTTCCCCTTAAATAAAATTTTCCACATATTTGCGGAAAATTTTCTTGATCTTGGGATTTTTCTCCAATTTATATAATCTTTCAAATGTGCCCTGCAGCCATTTGGTGGAATGAGCAAGTTCATTGTAAAGTTCAAAGTAGGCGCTTGCGCCCAGTTGAAATCCGGCAGCGGCTAAAACATCCATCGCACGGTCTTTAAATCTCATCGCTCCTTTTGATGAAGGAATTTTCCATGCTTTCCGGCCCATATTAAAGCCAAGATTCAAGGCGTTGAGATAAGATCCGATACTTTTCATCGTATCGTAGAGCATATAAAAAGTGACCAACGGACTGTTGTATAAAGAATCGGGGATTTTTCTGTTGCTTTCCGTCAAATCAGCAATGGTCAGGGAGCAGAAATAATCCATGGAACCGGGGTTGCCATATATCAATTCATCAGTCTTCAGGCCTTCAATAAAATCAAGCGAACCAGGCAAATTGTTCAGGCATGTCGGCTGAATTCCTATCTTGTTTTTTTTGCAAAATTCGACAACTTTTCTCCCCGTATGATCCCGCAGTGAATTAAAATAATCATACGGCATGCCGAACATGAAAGCACCGTGCACTGAAATTCCATAGTTCTGAATCTTTTTTATTTTTGCCGAATAATATTCTTCGACTGTCATTCCCTCTTTTTTTATTTTTGAAGTAATGCTTTTACCGACAAATTCGAGATTTCTTATATCAAGCGACTCCAATCCGATAAAAAAATGAGAGGCACCGGAAAGCCTTAGTTTTTCGAGAAGCTTCTCATCGTCAGCGACTTCAATACTGATTTGCGCCGCGTAATTAATCTTTACGGGACTATCAATCATTTTATCGAGAACACTGTTCAACTTTTTTCCACCGACCAGAAGATTATCCGGCGAAATAAAATAGAAGGTGTTTTTTAAGTCGGCACCATTTTTTTGTTTTTTCAGAAGTTCACCGGTAAAATCCTCAGGTGAGCGGGACGTAAACCTTCTTTTCTCTTTGGGAAAGGAAGAAATGGAGCAAAAACTGCACGAATGGGGGCATCCCAAAAAAGGAGTCGTAACGTTTGTTTCAATCATTCTTGCGAGAATCGGACCGATAACAGGGAGCTTTCCCATAAAGTACGGTATGATTTTAGGCATTTCTATTACACGTTCACAACCCCATACATTATCTTCGATAGGAATTTCTCCGTGATACTCTTTTCTCAAACCGGATTGAGCAATATCCGATACAATTTCTTTTATTGTTGATAAATCACCGGCGCCTATAACCTGTGATACAAGATCGGGACGTTGCAGATAACGAGCCATATAGGTATCAATATCATGCGGACTGGTTGATACATGTATCCCGCCAACGATGACCGGTATATTAACCCTGTTCAGAACAAGGATGGCAGCGCAGGCGGTCGGGAAATTCGAACTGATAACGGAAATAAAAACGGCTGCCGGTTTTTTACCTTCCGATGAAATTACATCTCCGATGGTTCGGCGGCTGTCATCGGCGAGGATCACCTTCGCACTTTGATCGGCTGTGCATATCTGATTAGCGATATAATACGAGCTGTAAGGCTCTATCGCCATATGTTCCAGCATGCCTTTTCTGAGCAGGTTCGTGTTGAATGCCAGGAATTCCGTGTAGTTTCCTTCATCGCATGTTTCCAGCGTTTTCCCCGTTAAATATTCAACGATATCCATTACGGTAAAATTATCAGCCCCTATTTTCCCCATGAGATTGACCGTGGAGGGATCGTACATGATGTAATATTTATTCATGTCGTTTTGGTTGGATATGTTCATTGATTTTATATCAGCCATATACTCCCTTATCATCGCGCCTGTCGCTCAATCAGATGTTTTGCCATCAACATCTCATGACGGAAGACTGTATTTATTATCCTTGAATAATCTAAGGCAGGCGTCCGCAACTGCAGTGTCATAAAGAATCCCTTTATTTTTTTCAATCTCTTCCAGAGCGGCCTCGATACCCAGAGAGGGACGATAAGGACGATGGGAAGCCATGGACTCCACAACGTCAGAAACGGCAAGAATACGCGCTTCGATCAGAATTTCATTGCCCTTAAGATTTCTGGGGTATCCGGAACCATCGATTCTTTCATGATGCTGGTAAATAACCTGCGCGAGAGGCCATGGTGATTCGACATGCTTCAACATTTCATAACCGATTAAAGAGTGTTCTTTAATCAGGGAAAATTCGAGGTTTGTTAATTTGGTCGGTTTGGTCAATATTTCTGCCGGTATTGATAATTTCCCGATATCATGAATAGAACCCGCCATGCGGATACCGTCAATTTTTTCCCGGGGCAATCCCATTTCTTCGGCTATCGCGCAGGCGAGGTTTGCGGAACGAATTTGATGACCGGCCGTGTAAGGATCCCGCGCTTCCACGGCGGATGCCATGACATTGATGGTCGTGTTCACCGAATTTTTGAGCGTGTCCAGTGTCCGTTGAAGATCCTCTTTCGCTTTTTTGTGGCCGGCAATTTCCTGCTGTAGCGCCACATTAATAATTCGATAATCCTCCGTGCGCCGTCTGACCCTGTCCTCCAGTTCCTCATTTATTTTGCTGACATTTTCCCGCTCTTTCTCCAACTGACTTTTCATAAAAAAATCGCGCCGCACATAAAATTCAATAGCATAACAAGCCAGCATCCCTAAGACGTTCGCACTGATGAAGAAAAAGTTATTGTTGATGAAAATATTTATAGGTGTCGGATTGATCCACATCGCTGCAATTTCGTACAACACCACCTGCAACCATCCGGCAAATGAAGCCCAGAGGAAAAAGAGGCGAATCAGTGTATATCCCCACATGAAAACAAGCATCAAGCCGGCGTAATAAAAATAACTGACCTGCGGCGGAGCAATAACAATCATGAAAATGATGCCTGCTCCGGATACAAAATAAGCCAGAGCAAGCAGAGGCTGCATAAATTTTTTAAAAAATAGGGTAAAAGACAAAAGTAAAAACAAGACCAGCACCGGACCGATAATAACAATACGGATTGCCCAGATGGAAATTTTTTGTTCCGGCATTAAAAAAGCGTCCAGGGCGCCGAAAGCGGCATAAAGGATAGCGCCCAGTATCATCGTAATGCGGACTTGAGAAAGCGATGCCTCATAATAATCATTCAGAAACCGTTCTTCGAGCTGCGACGATTCGCCGGAAAACTTAAGAGTCAGCGGATGCAATTTCATTTGATTATTCATATTATTCCCATGAAACGGAATATCACTTTCATAAGACTTCTCATGCTAATATTTCCAGCAATATTTTTTCGCGTCAATTCATACCTGGGGCGGATTATAATATTTCGCTTCAATAATTCCGCCGCGGTCATGCTTTAGAGCCCGCGGCAGGCATTCCATGATATCTTTGGCCGTCATTCCGTCATCGCCTTGTTTCGCCGCTGCCAGATCTCCGGCATAGCCGTGAAGAAATACGCCTTTGCGCGCCGCTTCATCAGGATTCAATCCCATTCCGTACATCGCCGCAATACAACCGGTCAGAACGTCTCCCGACCCGGCTGTCGCCATTCCGGCATTACCGCTCAAGTTTATATAAATGCCGCCGTCAACAGTACCGATCAGCGTGTGTGCCCCCTTTAGAATAATGGTGACTTTAAGTTTTTTGACAGTTTCCCGCAGAACCGAAATTTTATTGGAACTGATTTCCGCCGCCGACTCGCCGGTGAGTCTGGCCATTTCTCCCAGATGCGGCGTCAGAATAGTCGCTGCCTTGCGGGAACTCAATATCTCCGGATTTTCCGCGATGGCAGTCAGACCGTCGCCGTCAATGAGCAGCGGTTTTTTAATGGAAGCGGCTAATTCCCGGACGAGTCTCACCGTTTCTTCCCGCAGAGAGAGTCCCGGACCGATAACCACCATGTCCACTTTTGCCGCAGCCTCCAGCAACGCTTTCTTATTTTTCAGGGCGATACTGCCCGAATCCGTTTCTTCCTGCGGCAGATAAACAATTTCACTGCCCCGCTTCGCGAGAACATGAATAACCGAATCCGGCGCGGCCAGCCGTGAATAGCCGCCGCCGGATTTCAAAAAAGACATGGCGGCGAAATACGGTGCGCCATAATAATTGGCCGCTCCCGCAATAAAAAGAACATCTCCCATCGCTCCTTTATAAGCTTCGGCCGGTCTGACGGGCAACGCAACATAATCATTGGTTGCCATTTTAAGATCGCTGCTTTCCGTCAGCGACAGAGGGAAAGAAATGTGACTGACAAATAATCCTCCGCCCAGTTCATAACCGGGATAAAGCATATTGCCGATTTTGGGCAAACCGAAAGTAACGGTATAATCCGCCCGGACAGCCGCTCCCATTGCTTCGCCGGTATTGCCGTTGACGCCGGAAGGAATATCGAGAGATAAAACTTTCTTTTTGCTTTTATTGATCAGCGCAATGACTTCCGCGATTAATCCGGTGACGTTCCGATCAAGACCTGTGCCCAGAATCGCGTCAACAATCATGTCACAGTGAGCGACATCCTTTTTGACCGTTGGCAAACTCTTCAGTTGAACCACTTCTATCGGCAGCCGCTTGATGATTGCGAAATTTTTTTTTGCCGCCCCTTTGTACTTATCGCTGTCGCTCAGCAAAAATACTTTTACCAGTCCTCCACCCGAATGAATCAGACGGGCGACGACAAGGCCGTCGCCGCCGTTATTCCCGGAACCGCAAAAAATTACGAATTTCCTGCCGTGTACCCCTGTTTTGTTTCGGATTAAACCGAGTGCGGCAAGGCCCGCATTTTCCATTAGGATTTCTTCGGCAATACCGAATTTCTCAACGGCACAACGATCCATTAGACGCATTTCACCGGCGCTGGCAACTTTCATAATAGATTCCCCCGCAAAAACCAAACAACGTTAGAAATCGTTTTCAAATACGAGACGATATATTTTTTTTAATGGAACAACAATACACGTCTGGAAGATTTTTACCAGCAATAATTTTACAGATTATAGTTGAAAAATCAAACTATTCTTAAAACTTTGGCGCCGCGGATTTTTCCTTCTTTTAATTCGGAAAGAGCGCGGTTGGCATCGCTAAGCGGGTATTCTTCAATTTCCGGTATTATTGGTATTTGAGAAGCCAGAGCCAGAAATTCTTTAATGTCGCGGCTCGCCACATTGGCTACGCTTTTTATTTCTTTTTCCATCCAGAGATGACGTCCGTAATCCAGACGCAAAAGATAATCTTTGTCCGTCTCTTCCTTACGGATCGCGTTGATCACCAATCGCCCCCCCGGTTCCATATTTTTCAGGGCTTCCACGACAGGTTTCCAGACCGGCGTCGTATCAATAACAGCGTGAAGTTTCTCCGGCGGTTCTTCGGCGGTATCTCCCGCCCACACAGCGCCCAGTTCGCGTGCAAAATTCTGTTCATCCCTGCTGCGGGCAAAAACAAATATTTTCGTGCGGGGATAGCGGTAATGAACCATTTTCAAAACCAGATGAGCAGAAGCACCGAAACCGGTCAACCCCAGTCGCTGCCCGTCAGACAAAGCGGCCAGTCGCAGCGAACGGTAGCCGATCGCTCCGGCGCAGAGAAGCGGCGCCGCCTGAACATCGGAAAAAATTTCGGGAATGGAAAAAGCGAAGTTCTCCGCGACGGCCAGATACTCGGCATAACCGCCG
Source organism: Deltaproteobacteria bacterium (assembly GCA_021372815.1). GTDB lineage: Bacteria > Desulfobacterota > Syntrophia > Syntrophales > Smithellaceae > Smithella. The sequence continues at coordinate 19,365 of JAJFTS010000147.1, forward strand.
GGCACATCCCGGCCGGTCGCTTTAAAATCGCTGCAAAGGTTTTCATTTCCGGAAAGACACGCCGGACAGCGGCCGCAGGCATGATTGATCCAGCCGACCCCGACTCTGTCGCCGATCGCAAACCGTCGCGCGAGCCTGCCGCGCTCGGCAACAACCCCCACCGCCTGATGCCCCAAGACAACCGGTAGTTGTGGCGGAGGAGTCCTGCCTTCGATCTCGTCGAGTTCCGTATGGCAAACGCCGCAGGCGGATATTTTAATCAGAATTTCTCCCTCACCGATTGCGGGTTCGGGAATTTCAGCCATTTTCAGGGGCTGTTTGTTCTTTCGTAAATCGGTTATCTTCTCTAAAATTGCCGCCTTCATTTCAGCGAAGCGGGAAGTTCCAATTGCACATCAACAGGTTTGATATATTTCTCAATGACCTGCTGCGTATTGGTCATTTTCAATTTATCGAAGAGGAAAGAAAATTGTTTCTCCAGTTCGGCACTGATCTTATCGAGAATATCCGGCGGTAATTCCCACATATCCCATTTGAAAGGACCGAATCCTTTCTTGCGGGTTTTGTATATAAACTGTTCCTCCGTATCCTTTTCCTTCCATTCGGATTTGAATTCCGTTTTCATGTGTTCGTATATTTTCGCTTTCAAATCTTTGGGAAAAGCCGAGCTGTCGTAAATAATATTCTGGAAACCGGTGGCCAGATGAATTTCAGCGGTGCCCACTGCCGGAAATCTGTCAAAAGCTTCATCGGGAAGCGTGGACGCTCCGTGCTGAACAGCACCGGAAAGACCGTATTTTGTGCGGGCCAGGGCGGACAACTTTTCCAAAACATCAAAATCGATTTTCACTTTGGCGACAGTGCCGTCCGCGAGCGGAACGCCTCCGTGCGTTGTTCCCGTCTGCACGCTGATCTTGCTGATCCCCTTGAGAGCCTCACCCTGTTTTTTGAGTTCTTCCAGATATCCTTCCATGAAAGCCTGAAGCTCTTCCACAGTACTGTTCTTACCCCCCACTTCACCGATTTCACCGCCGACCGATATGGTGATTCCTTCCGGTTCCAGATCGCGGATCATTGTGGTCAGCTCCGCCGCAAGACTGTAATTTGTTTTTTGCTGTTCCTTTACGGTCGCCTGCGAAAGATCAACCAGCGTGGACGTGTCGATATCAATGTTGTAAAACCCGGCCTCGATCGCTTCCCAGATTAAATTTTTTACCGTCTGCGTTTCTTTCGCGGCGTCGGCGGCAAACTTCTTGGCATTGATCTGAAAATGATCTCCCTGCAGGAAAATCGGACCGCGATAACCGGTTTTAATCGCGGCAGCCGTCACCGCGCAGGTATACTCAACCGGCCTCTGTTTTGTGTAGTCAATCTCCGAACGGGCGATTTCAAAAATAATCGGGCCGACCTTCCCTTTAATCACCGCGCGAAAAACAGCCTGAGCCGCTTCATAAGTTATCCCTCTGATATTAATTGCCGGAACAGTGAACCCTTTCAGTTCTTTCCGTCCCATCGCTTCATAAATGGATTGAATCGAAGCGGAGATAATTCCCAAAGCAGCGCCGGCGCGCCGAATCAGCCAGCGGGCGGCTTCCTGAACCGCTTTATCGGAACTGAACACCGCCGTGTAAATCAAATCATCAATAAGTTCTTTTTCCAGCCGGTCTTCATCCAAGACACGGACATCATTGCCGTCTATTTCAATAATCTTTGCACATTTCTGCTGCAATTCATCTTTATCCCTGCAAATCATAATCACTCCTTGCAATTTTGTATTATGATAACATTTGTTTGGCCAGTTGCACTTCGTAAGAACTTCCGATGTAAATCGGCGAGAGCTGATTTACATTCTCCACCTTCACGGAAAGAATATCCTGATTGCCGTCTATCGCGAGCCCGCCGGCCTGTTCCGTAATAAAGGCCATAGGCTGCAATTCAAAAAGCAGGCGTAATTTTCCTTTCGGAGATTTTTTTAAAGCCGGGTAGGTAAACAAGCCTCCTTTTTTTATCAGAACCTGATTGATATCGGGAACGAAACCGCCGCTGTAACGGAGTTTGTAACCGTCGCTTTCGAGTTTTTCAACAAATTTAAGATGTTCCGGATTCCAGTCGCGGCGCAGTCCGCCCGGTGAAAATATTGAGCCCTTTTCCTTTAATTTGATGTTTTCCTGAGACAAAACATATTCGCCTTCACGATTGAGAACAAATTCATGTGCGCCTTTTCCAGCCGAATAGATCATCGTGATCAAAGGCCCGTAAGTAATATATAATGCCGCCACCATGGAATTCCTCCCGCAATCGAGAATGGATTCCTTGTGAATGCCGATAATCGTTCCGATGGCCAGATTCGAATCCACGAGCGACGAACCGTCGAGGGGATCAGCCGTTACAATATATTTTTCCTTGCCCGAACCTATTTTGACGATATCCTCGAGTTCTTCCGAAGCGTATTCGCGCACAAAACCGGAAAATTCCAGCTGATTTTTCAGGATTTCATCGGATGCGCGATCCAACGCCATCTGCTCCTCTCCGTAAATATTTTTCAGCCCGGCCAGTTTTCTGTTGGACTCGTGAATCTTCGCGGAAATATATTTGCCGACAACGGCAATCTGCCAGATCAGACGCCTCAACTCCACTTCCACGCCCGCTATCCACATATGCCGTCTTAAATCAACTATATTTTTGGTATAATCACCGATTCCTTCTCCCATAATCCACCTCCGCAAATAACAAAATTACCCGTCTTGGCCGTCACATTTCTGCCGATAGCCGTATTGGTTATATTAATTAACACTCTTTGAGCTTACTTGCAAATACTTAAGGCGATTAAATTAACAATATATTTCTTTTCTACTTTACAAGTATTTAATTTTTATACTTAATAAAAGAAAAGACAAAAATATATGATTTTCCCCGGTATGACAGAAGGAAGAATCCGTCAGGGCATGATCATCACTTCTTCAGTGCCTCATCAATTACCTGATTGAGCACTTCTACCGACCATTGTTTCTTTCCCGTAAATTTCGGCAAACGCTCCATTAGCGCTGAAATGCGCTTTCCGTATGATATTGCTTTTCTCAAATCGTCCGATAGAGTTTTTGCCTCTGTTTTTTCAGACATCTCTTTCCGGAAAGCTTCCGGTAATTCTTTAAGATTCCTGGCAATTTTTCCGCGGACAAGACTGGTCAGCATTGAATTATCATACCCGCCGAAAGGAGCCCGGATATCGTTTTTGAAAAGTATCAGGGGTTTGCCGGCCGCGTATGCAAGGCTGGCTTCAACAATCATTCCCTCATCGGGCACACGTCCGTTGAGGTTGCATACCACAGCGTCGCACCGTTCAATCAATTCATACACATCCAGAGAAAAAATGGCGTAATCAACACGCGTGCGTATGGCGGGAATGGCCGAGGAAAGCGGTGAACTGCCGAAACGCATCACATAGGCTTCCATGCCGTCACGATGAGGCAGGAATGTCTGAAACCCCGCTTCTTCCAGCACCCTGGCAATAGCGTTCATTCCGCCGACTTCCTCCGCGCAAAATAATGGACCGGAGCAGTAAATACGCTGTATTCCCATAGATAAGCACCTCAAACGTTATCGTAAAATTTTTTTCTGAGAGTTCACGCTTTTTTACATTAATATTCGCTTAAAATCAAACAATTGCTGTGTAAGTCCTGAAAATCAGAGAGCCATTATTCAGGCAATCAGAAAGCCAAAATTTTCCGTCCTTGCATTTTTATTTCAACCTTGCTATCAAAATCACGCGATAAAATCAGATCTGCCTGCTGAAGATGAATAACCAAGCCTGTGATCGGAATGCTTTTCGATAAGCGCTGATAATTATGAACCATCATATTTTTGTTTTAATTTTTATTTTCGTCCTGATAATAGCGGTTATAATCAGTTTCGCTTACGCCATATGGCGCAATCGTAAAAACGAACAGAAGCTCATCAGCATCATCCACGGTTCACCCATTCCCACTTTCGTTTTATCCAGAGAGCATAAAGTCATTTACTGGAACAGGGCTATGCAGGCGATGAGCAATATCAAGCCCAGCGAAGTCCTCGGAACCAACCAGCACTGGCGCGCGTTCTATAAAACCCCACGTCCCTGCCTGGTGGATCTTATACTGGACGGCAAAACCGGTGAAATTGACAGTTTATATTCCATCAAATGGAGCAAATCAAAACTGCTGGAAGACGCTTATGAAGTAACGCAGTTTTACCCCGATATGGGCGAAAAGGGAAGATGGTATCGCATCACGTCGGCGGGACTGAGAGATTCCCGGGGGTATTTGTTCGGTGCCATGGAAACCATGGAAGATATCACTGAGCAAAAAGTGGCTCAGGACGAACTTTTTCAACGAAAGAAACTCGAATCTCTGGGCACGTTCGCCAACGGAGTGGCCAAGGATTTTGACAATCTCCTCACCGCGATTCTACGCAATGTTTTTCTGGCGAAAATATCCGCCAGCGATGAAGATAAAATCATGGAAGACGGTCTGGCCATCGCGGAACGCGCCGGCTTACAGGCCAAAGAACTGGCTCACCGTCTGATTACCTTCTCCCAGGGCGGCTATCCCGTTCGTAAGCTGGAAAATATCGGTCCTCTCTTGCGGGAAGCTGCCGAGAAAGTTTTTAAGGATTCCTCCATTACCTGCAACATCTCCATCGCCGAAGATCTGTGGCCCTGCGAAGTGGATGCCGTCCAGATCAGACAGGTGGCGGAAAATGTTTTGATCAACGCCAAAGAGGCCATGCCCGGCGGCGGCGGCGTCGATCTCCTAGCCGAGAATACGACCGTCGGAACGATTATCAAATCTCAGGGACAAACAAATTATGTGCGGATCATCATCAGAGATCGCGGCGTGGGCATTCCCCGCGAAAATCTTCCCCGGATATTTGATCCGTATTTTACGACCAAGAAGACGAAAGAACGCGGCGGCATCGGCCTGGGG
>JAJFTS010000286.1 GCA_021372815.1 Deltaproteobacteria bacterium
ATGCGGCCCTATTCCTGATTCGTAAAATAATAGGGATAAATATTTATGCGACCATGCGTGTATGGACTTCATATTTTATTTTTGAACCTACGGCCTTTTCCGCTATTTTAAGATCATAACTGGTTTGCAGGTTGAGCCAGAATTGTGCGGTTGTTCCGAAATAACGCGACAGTCTCAGCGCTGTATCGGGTGTAATGGCGCGGCGTTCGCGAACAATGTCATTGATGCGCGGCGCCGGAACTTTAAGTTCCATCGCCAGCGCGTGGGCGCTGAATCCCAACGGCGCAAGAAATTCCTCCCTCAATATTTCACCAGGGTGGATTGGGCGCATTTTATTTTTTATGGCAGCCATATAGCCTCCTTAATGATAATCAACAATTGCCACGTCAAAGGCATCGCTGTTAACGAAGCGAAAGCATAATCTCCACTGATCGTTAATGCGGATGCTCCAGAATCCTTTTAAATCGCCACGCAGTGCTTCCAGCCGGTTACCCGGCGGTGAGCGTAAATCTTCCAGCGTACAGGCGTTATCCAGCATCTGTAGTTTTCGTTCGGACACGTTGGCAATAGCTTTGAATTTGCGTGGGCATTTACCTTCAAACAAAGTCTGCGTGTCCCTGCAGTGGAAAGATTTAATCATGCTGCAATCATATAACGTGTCGCGTTAAACGTCAAGCGAAAAATGGCAATATTAATTAGCAGGCATAAATAGAAATTTGGCGGGATATAGGGGACGCTCTCAAAATTCTAAGTTACCGACAAAGGTCACAACTCAACCACATTTTCTAAGGGAATGTAATGTGCTCCGGCTTCGCTTCCCACTGCCGCCCTAATAAGCATGATATAATTTAAATGCTTCAGTCTCGGTCAGTCCGCCTTCAGTGGTTTGAATACAAAAGCGCTCATAGTTTTCTTCGGTTCCGAATAATCCGGCAAAAGGCTTTTCCCGCAATGCAAAAAGGCGAGAGATAAAGCCAACTTTCGAATCAGCCTAATATTTTATTCTTATTGCTTGACAAACAACCGCTCATTTTGTAGAACAAATACCACATAGTATTTGTATAATTCATTAATATCAATAATATAGGCATGCAAAAATATGACAAATATTCTGCCATCACATCCACATATTTCTTTTGAAAGAAACTGGCACCTTGATGAAAATACTTTGTTCATGCTTGGACAGTGCGAGTCAATCATCAGAATCATTTCTTCTGCTCCGCTGGAGCCGGAAAACCGCAAAAAGTTATTGCACGTCTCCATGAGAAAAGGCGCTCAAGCCACCACGGCAATTGAAGGTAATACTTTATCGGAAGAAGAAATAATCAAAATTGATGAGGGCGGAAATTTGCCGCCGAGCAAAGAATACCTTCAAAAAGAAGTTCAGAATGTTATTAGCGCGTTGAATAAAATATTAAGTGAAGTTGTCATTGACGGCAAAGATCATCTGATTACACCGGATTTGATAAAATCATTTCATACTTATATTGGAAAAGATTTGGGCGAGCATTTCAGGGCAATACCGGGACAGTTTCGTACCGCCGGACATGATGTGATTGTCGGTTCTTATAAACCGCCGCTAGGGAAAGATGTTGTTTCGTTGGTTGTCAGACTTTGCGACTGGTTGAAAGAAATGTTTCATTATGAAGACGGCAAACAAAATTTTATTGAACAGGTTTTGCAAGCTATCGTTACGCATGTTTATATTGCATGGATTCATCCATTTGATGACGGCAATGGAAGAACCGCCCGGTTAATCGAGTTTTATCTTTTATTGAGAGCCGGTTTGCCCAATATCGCTTCGCACATTCCCTCAAATCATTATAATGATACCCGCGAAGAATATTACCGGCAACTTGAACAGGCGGGGAAAGAAAAAAACCTGTCTCGATTTATTGCTTATGCGGTATTAGGTTTCCGTGACGGCCTGAACGAGGTTTTGGATGTTGTTCAAAAAGATGTATTAAAAACAGCATGGTATAATTACATATATGAAATTCTGGACAGTAAAAAAGCCGCCGGAAAAACGAAAGCTATTGTAAAAAGAAGAAGGGATATTGCGCTTAATTTCCCGACAGAATCTTTTCTGACAATAGACCATCTATTAAACAACAACGCAATGTTTGCCAGGAAATATGCAAAACTCTCTCCCATGACGTTAAAAAGGGATTTACTGGAATTGGAAAAATTAGAATTGATTGTAAGACAGGGCGATACTTACAAAGCAAATATTGAAATCCTGAAACAAAGCATGCCATTAAAAAAAATAAAAAACTCTGGAGTATAGAGGGACGCCCTTAAAATTCTAAGTTACTGACTAAAGTCACAACAAAACCGCATTTTCTACATGTCACTCCGACCACGGATAATTTGGACGGTACTCCATTTTTTTGTTATACTTCATGTGAATGAAATGAAGGAGGGATAACTATGCGTCAGGGAATCTATAAAGCAGCCGTAATCGGATTGTTAACGGCGCTGTCAATGTTATGTCTGTCATGCACCCAGACGAAATGCAAAATAGATCAAACAATATGTACATTTAAGTGCCCGTCAACAGTTGGATTGAAGCAGGCCTGCGAGCAGAAATGCAATCTTTTGTATGATATTTGCAGAAGTCAGGAGTGATACTCCTTTAATGTATGTCGAATCCGAAGAATAGTCCATTCGATAATTTACAGAATGAAATCGCAAAAGAGAAGTTTTCCGCCCTGCGCAGGATTACAGAGAATCTCTCCGGTTGTTTGAGAGAATTGGAAGCAATGAGCGTGAGGATCGATAAGGCTATTCAGGATAATCTCGCCCCGCAAGAGATCAATAAAAGGATAGAGGCTTTTAACAGCCTGCGGGAGGACGCCGAAGAATGGCGGTATTATCTGATCGCGACCCGCGAAGCATCCGGCCTTTTTCACAGCAATCTGAAAGCTGATATTTACAGGATTCCCCCGCGCAGAAAGCCTGTCACCAAATCTGTTCATAAATAATCGGGCTTAATCGTCCTAAAAAAATATTTTATTCGTAAAAGATTTTCCGCCAACTCGTCATTTACATGGGGCAACAGCTCGCTGCTGAATAATATGTCCGGACATTGCCGCATACGAGCGTGCGCTTACAACAAATCGGTTTCCAGCATTTCCAGCGGCAACACTGAAATATTTTTGCTGATCTGATATTTTTGTTTTCCGGGATACACAACCCATAATTTGGACAATTGTAAATCCTCCATAGCAATTTGCATAGATTTGGTCAGACGCGGCGCGTCTTCATACTTGAATTCAATACCCCAGTTCCTGCCGCGATTTTGCCAGAACAGGTCAAGTTCCGCTCCTCCGTGTGTGTGCCAGAAATAAAGTTCGTTATCCTGTTTTTCCAGCTTTCGGCAGACGCAGTCGAGAGCAAAGCCTTCCCATGAGGCGCCGAGTTTCGGCCATTCCTGCAATTGTTTTTGTGTCTCAATGGATGAAAGCGTATGGTAGAGTCCGGAATCGCGCAGATAAAATTTAGGTCGTTTTACGAGACGCTTGCCGATATTGGCGTGCCAGGGCTGGAGGATGCGAATCATAAATGTTCCTTCGAGAATGTCGCAATATTTGCGAACGGTCATGTCGGATATGCCGAACGATCTTCCCAGTTCGGCATAATTGAGGATCTGACCGTGATAATGGCTGAGCATCGTCCAGAATTTCCGCAAGGTTCCGGCAGGGATGTTGATGCCCAGTTGCGGGATGTCGCGTTCCAGAAAAGTCGTGATATATTGACTTCGCCAGATACGGCTTTCTTCATCGGACTTTGCGAGAAAAGATCGGGGCAATCCGCCGCGGAGCCAGAGAATTTTGATTTTTGCCCGGTCAATATCGTTTAAACGAAAACCGCCGAGATAGTGATAAGCAATCCGTCCGGCAAGTGATTCCGAACTCTGCCGGATTAAATCGCGCGAGGCGCTGCCCAGAATGACGAATTTTCGTTTTTTGTTCTGATCGACAAGATACCGAAGCAGCGGGAATAAATCCGGCAGACGCTGAATTTCGTCGATGACGGTCAAGCCTGTCAAATCTTCAAGTGCAAGCTGCGGCTGCTCTAAACGAGCAACGTCGCGGGGATTTTCCAGATCGAAGTAATGATCGGCGCCGATGGTTTTTGCCAGAGTTGTTTTTCCGCACTGCCTGGGGCCGAGAATTGCGACAACAGGGAAAATCGTTATTAATTTGGATAGGGCTGTTTGATCCAGTCGTCTTTTAATAATTTGCATGACTGTATGCTTAACAAATCTACCTTGAAAAATCAAACTATTTGTATGAGATTTCAAGGAATGATAATTCAGGCCTAAAGTGTCAACTTTCTGTTTTTACAAAGCAATGCAAGAAGAAAGGGTCCATAGAAGATCGGAGAGAGTGAACAGCAGCATTCCGGACACTCGCTTATGTAATTTTCAAGTTGTCGAATCCGGCACGCCGGATCGCTATACTTATTCAATATCGGGAAAGGACGGATCCCGTTTTTCCAGGAAAGCTCCCACGCCGTAAAAACATTCGCCTGAAGAGATCAATTCGGCAGCTAAAAGAGCCTCCTGTTTCAGCAATTCCGACGAAGTGGTATTTGCGCTTTGCCTGATAAGGGATAATGAAGATTTGATGGCGCGGGGTCCGTTTTGCGCGATTTTTTCCGCTATTGCAACAGATTCATTGAGCGCGTTTCCTTTCGCGCTGATTTTGTTCACCAGCCCCAGTGAACATGCCTCATCGGCGCTTACTTTCCTTCCGGTCAGAATCAGATCGGCGGCACGCGAGTGTCCGATCAGCCGTGTCAGTGCTGCCCCGCCTCCCCAATCGGGCATGAGCCCCAGTTTTGTTTCCGAAAAACATATGACCGCGTCGGGGTCCATTACCCGCATGTCGCATCGCGTGGCAAGTTCGGCTCCGCCGCCGTAGGCCAGGCCGTTAATCGCTGCAATCAAAGGCACCGGTAAGGAGACAAAGGCATCAACGGATTCTCTTATGGCATTAATGAGGCTTTGAGCCGGATCCAGGTCATGTGCGGCAGCCGCATCGATGATGCGCTTGACCATCGGATTCTCAGGATGAACGTCGAAACCCGCGCTGAAGGATTTGTCGCCCGCGCCGGTGATGATCACCGCGCGGGGAAGCGATGATGTAATTTCGGATGTTATCGATTTAAGCTGAAGAAAAAGTCCTTCATCAAAAGCGTTTCTCTTTTGGGGTCGGTTGATGGTGACGATGGCCACCTTTCCCTTTCTTTCCAATATGATGCTGTCGTTCTTCATTTTATTTATCTCTCTTTACCGGTTTATTGCCTGATGTATCTTTAATCCTGCATATCGACAATGATTCGTCCTCTGTGTTTGCCTGCTTTGATCTTCTCAATTGCTTCGGTGACATTTTGCAGCTTTATTTCCGTGGAAATTGATTCAAGCCAGGGGTATTTCCAAAGGCTCGCCATGAGTTCCCACGCCCTTGTCCTTGTTTTCATGGGGCAGTTCTGGGAGTCGATTCCGTACAGCGTAATGCCGCGCAAGATAAAGGGATAGACTGTCAGAGACAGGTCGGCCGAAGCCGCGTTGCCGCAGCAGGTAACCGCCCCGTTGCTTTTCACCGATCTCAGGGCAAAAGTGAGAAGATTGCCTCCCAGCGTATCAACGGCGGCATCCCACCTTTCCTTCAAAAGAGGTTTCCCCGCCGATTCGGCCGGATCGGGGATGTCAATAATCTCAGCCGCTCCCATACTCTTAATAAAAGAGCTTTCGTCGTAAATTCCGTTGACCGCCGTAACCCGGTAACCGGCGTGTGAAAGTATCGATACGGCGCTGCTGCCGACTCCGCCGCTTCCGCCTGTTACGAGGATCTCGGCGCCTTCTCTTAAGCCGTGATCGACGAGTTTAAGAATGGACAGGGCGGCGGTAAGCCCCGCGGTGCCGAATATCATGCTTTCGCGCAGTGCCAGAGTTGCGGGCTTTTTGACAATCCAGGAAGCCGGAACCTGGATATACTGTCCCAATCCTCCGGCGGTGTTCATGCCCAAATCGTAACTTGTGACAATAACTTCCTCGCCCGGCTTAACGTCCGCCGAACTGCTCTTTTCCACAATTCCGGCGGCGTCTATGCCCGGTGTGTGCGGATATTTCCTCGTCACGCCCCTGTTGCCCGAAGCCGAAAGCATGTCCTTGAAATTAAGCGATGAGTAAAGCACGCGGACAAGAACATCCCCCGCGGGAAGGCTTTCCGTTGATAATTCCTCTATGGCGCTTGTAAATTTTTTATCTTCCGATTCCCGCACAACGAGTGCACGATATTTTTTTGCTTCCATAATGGACCTCCTGTATGTTTTGTTCAAGGCCGACCGGCCTGAGTTAACGAATATAAAAACACGGCATTATTTCATGAAACCGAATCCTGTCCTTTTGAATCGAGGCTCTGAAGATACGCAATGAGCGAGGTGATTGTCGAATTCAGCCGTTTTTTCGATTTGTCGGATGTATACAATACGCACGCGCCGAGAAGTCCGGAAAATATCATGTTGCTGACATCTTCGGTATTCACGTTCCTGCCGATGCCTCCCGTTTTTTTCTCTTCATCCAGAAGGCGCCTGATCATCTTTCCCAGTCTGACGAACCCGGTATTGATTTCTTTGGCGAGATCCGGCGCCTGATCGCTCAGCTCAACCGCCAGATTTACAAAAATGCAGCCGCCCGGGAAATTCTTTGAATCCGCCAGATAGCGGTCGCGGTAGTTTTCCAGCAATTTTTGTATTTTTAAAAGAGGCCTTGATTCTTCATCCAGTTTATAAAGATTTCTTTCGCGCCAGATTTTTCTCGCCGTACTCAGCATGTCGCGAAAAAGCTGTTCCTTGCTTTTAAAATGGTTGTAAAATCCGCCTTTGGAAGCGCCGACCGCTTCGATAATATCCGTTGTTGAAGTGCTGGCATACCCTTTCACGGAAAAGAGCTTGAGCGACTCTTCAATAATGCGTTCTTTTAATGTTGCTGTTTCTTTCATCATACAGACCGACCGGTCTCCCTTATACCGGAGATATCCTCCCGTGTCAATAAGTATCATTAAGGTTCCGCGCTTTCCGTACCTTGCCGCCGATAATCTTCGAATTTTTTTAAATGGAGTACCGGGGACGGTATGTACAATGATTAGCCTTGCCCATAAACAGGTCGAGGACACCGGAATCCTGACAGATTTGCCAACATCCAAAGGCCGGTTTTTTATATTCTATTTTCAGGGAATCAGTCACTTATCGGCTTGAAAAAATCCCTGTGTTCATGTATGACACTTCGCCAATGCGTCATGAAACGCATAAAACAGCTCTATAGTATTCTTTTTGTTAAATGTCTTTACCGCGAGCCTGATGAATTAAGCATTGCAATATAATTGGCGGTATAAAATCAAAATTAAGAGAGTATAAATATGACAACACCTATACAGCAGAAGATTCGAGATAAGAAAAGAACGGCCAAACAGATTGCCGATATGGTCAAGTCCGGCGACTGGATTAATCATGGCGCCGTCGGCGGCGATTCCACCGTCTGCACCGAAGCGGTCGCCCAGCGTCTGGGAGCGGGGAAAGGCGATCTTCACGACATCGAGTTCTGGCTTGCCGGTAACTTTTATCCCCATCCGGAATTGCAGGAGATCGATCCCCTGCAGCAGTATCACTGCGTGCATGAACATTTCTTTTTTCCCTGGAATCGCAAAGCCAGAGAAGACAACGATGTGACCAGCTGGACGCCCTGGGGATGGGCGGGCGGTATCTGGGCGCATCATTACCGGTTTGCCAACGGCGAGCGCGAAAAGCGCGGCATCGACTGGTGGTTCAACGCGGCTACAGCGCCGGACAATCACGGTTATTTCAACATGTCCTACGGGACGAACAGCAGCAATATCTTCAAGCAGACGGCGAAGAAAATTGTCTTTGAAGTAAGAGCCGATTATCCCTGGGCGGAGGGCGGACGTTTCAACACGATCCACATCGACGATATCGATTACTGGGTGGAGGTGGACTGCGCAAAGTACAAGTGGCCGCAGATGAATGAAAAGGCCATTGCCCCGCGGCCCGTCGAGCAGGAAATCGCGCAGCATATCATGACCATCATGCGCGACCGCGATGTGGTGCAGCTGGGTATCGGGTCGCTTCCCTCGGCGTGTGTGGCCGCCATGGCAAGCGCGGGTTTCAAAGATCTGGGCATCCATACGGAAATGCTCAACTACGGCCTGATCAAGATGATCGAATCGGGGCAGGTGACCAACGCTTACAAGAGTCTGGATCAGGGCAAAAGCGTCTGGACGTTTGCTTTTCCGGTTGATGTGGAATGGTATTACCACACCGTGCATCGTAATCAGGCGCTTGCGGTTTACGATATTGATTACACGAACAATCTCGATGTTTTGCGCCGCGTCGACAACATGATTGCCATCAACAACACGGTCGCCGTGGATTTGCTCGGCCAGATGTCCTGTTCGTTTTACGGTACGCGTCCCATTTCCGGTACGGGCGGATTTTTTCAGTTCATCATCTTTGCCGCTCAGTCCAGAGGAGGCCGCAGCGTTGCCGCCATGACGTCCCGCAGCAAACACAACACGCCGCGCATTGTTCCTTTCCTGCCGGAAGGATCGGTGGTGGACGTGCCCGCGCAGTTTGCCCAGTACGTCTGCACGGAATACGGCATTGTCAATCTGCGGGGTCTTAACGGCTATGAACGCGCCCGCGCGCTGATTTCGATTGCGCATCCCGACGACCGCGCCTGGTTGGAAAAGGAAGCCCGGCGGCACGGCCTGATTCCGCCGAAATTCCCCGTGAACTTCCTGCCGGAAGAAGGCGGAAACCGGCGCTATCCGTCGTATTCGGACCGGCGCAATTACAAAATGCCCATGGGCAGCGCCATCTGGGGCTACGA
>JAJFTS010000289.1 GCA_021372815.1 Deltaproteobacteria bacterium
GTAAGTGCATTGATAAGGGCAGCCCCGGGAGGTCATGGTCATATAATATGATTTTAAAGGGAAAATATCCTTCCAGATTTCTTTGTCGAAGTGGGGAAGGGAATCGAGGTCCTGAAGGAAGCCTATTTGTTTGCCTTTGATGATGGTGTTGTCTTTGGCTTTGTACCAGGTATTGACGATGGGTTCGGAGGAGTTGCCTTTCCGGATGTGTTTGATGATTTCGGAGAAGGCGATTTCTCCTTCGCCGATGACAACGTAATCGATGAAATCATTGGCGATGACCACCTCAGGAACGGAAGAAACATGGATGCCGCCGAAGACAATCTTCGCCCCGGGGCAGATCTTTTTACAGATTGCAGCGTAATGCAGCGCTATCCGGTAGTGAAAGGTCGCCACGGAGAAGGCGATTAAACCGGGCTGATAGGCCTTCAACTGCCGGAATACTTCCTTGTCGTTGCTGAAAAATCGGGCCAGACGTGGAAATCCTCTGGTATATCCGTCTTTAAACAGTGTCGGAGTATGCAGTAATTTTACATCGTGGCCTTCTTTTTGGGCGATGGCTGATAATAGTGATATGGCTAAGGATTCGTGAGCAATATTGAAGAAAGCTATTTTCATATGGTTTTATCGTAAATCAACATTAACAATGAAAATAAAAGTTAGCATTATTGCACAGGCAGCGGGAGTATAAGAAATATGATTTTTAGTGTCAAGGAGTATGTGAAATTGAAATTGTTTTGTAAAGTCATTTTCCAAATCGCAGATAGAATACAAAAAAGATGTTGTTACAGTCCACATCAATTATTAACTAAATAAGTTTAAGATTATTTAACTATTCTGAAAATTCTGTAAAAAATATATTTTAATCTTTCCGGCGATCGGGTCGCCAGAAGAACACGGAAGATAACTTTAGGCCTGAGATAAAAATTCACGAATGCCAGAAAAAATAACCATGTGAATTTCTTTGATGATATGCCTTGCGGAATATAGGGTTTCCGGTCCTGCCCCATTGTTTCCCATTTGAAAACTTTTAAAGCATTGTTTGCCGATAATTCGTCAAAAATTTCGGTGCCGGGTGTGGGATGGAAGGGGAAAAAGTTGGCGCCATAGAGCGGCAGCTTTCTGGCGAGTTTTATAGTTTTACGAATATCATCTTCCTTTTCTGCCGGATAACCCAGAATAAAATTACCGATCACTTTTATGCGGGTTTTCGTGTTGATAAGTTTTATTTTTTCTTCGATCAGATTGAGGGTCAGATTTTTTTTCATATGATCGAGAATTCGCTGGGAACCGGATTCTATGCCGACAGTCAACAGATAACAGCCTGCTTTTTCCATCAATTTCAGTACTGTTTCATCAACCAGATCGAGACGAATGCCGAAACAAGACCACTTAATATTAATTTTCTGTTTGATGATTTGTTCGCATAAATCAACCGCTGCATTTTTAAGGGCCAGAAAATTGTCATCGATAAAGCAGAATTCTCTTATTCCGAAGTTCGATTGCAGAAATTTTATTTCCTTGATCATATAAGCAACGCTGTGAGCCCTTATTTTATGTCCGGTTACCGAGCGGCAGGAGCAAAATGTGCAATGGTA
>JAJFTS010000301.1 GCA_021372815.1 Deltaproteobacteria bacterium
TCCCTACGCGGTTTATCGCGGCGACATTTTTAAGATAGAAGAAAACCGCATTTCCGGAAAGATTTTTCAGACGGACAGGATTTTGCTGGATTTCAGCATTTTCGGTTCCGTGCCGGTGGATAGTGATGATAACTCCGCCCGTGCGGGTATGCCGGATCTTGATCCGACTTTCGAATTAGGTCCGGCTCTGAACATCATTCTCTGGGACAACAGAGAAGATAAAATTAAATTAAATATGCTGTTGTCCGTGCGCGCCTTCTTTTCAGTGGATTTTCCTTCTCTGTATCACGAAGGATGGGTGTTCAGCCCGCGGATTAATTTTACAAAAGATGATTTGGTCCCGGATACAGGTTTAAATCTGGGGATATCCGCCGGCCCGATGTTTGCCGACAGCGGCTATCATGCCTATTACTATGAGGTAGCTCCGGCTTATGCGACATCGACTCGTCCCGCTTATTCGGCAGACGGCGGATACAGCGGCTCGACACTCACAGTCGGTTTGAGCAAGGAGTATAAACAATTTATTTTTCACGCCTTTGTCAGCGCCGATTTTCTTCAGGGAGCTTCTTTTGAAGACAGTCCGCTGGTGAAGAGGGAAACTTCCATCATGAGCGGGTTAAATGTTTCCTGGATTTTCTTCAAATCGGCAACGACGGTCAACGTGGAGAAATGAATGCTAAGTAGGGGAATGATATGGTGCTTATCATAACAAGATGGCTGGTCATAACGGTGGCGATCCTGCTTGCTTCGTATTTTGTGCCGGGCATCAAAGTGAATACACTATCCACGGCGGTTATTGCCGCCTGTGTTCTGGGGCTGATCAATGTTTTTATCAGACCGATTGTGGTGGTTCTGACTCTGCCTTTAAGCATCCTGACGCTGGGATTGTTTTATTTTATCATCAACGCTTTTCTGCTGGAACTGGTCGCTTATTTTGTCCCGGGATTTGAGGTTTCCGGATTTTTTGCGGCTTTATTCGGTTCCCTGATTATCAGCGTTGTCAGCTGGCTGTCCAATTCCTTCATCTCCAGTCATAAAATAGTGAAAGCGGATGATCCCGATTATATTGATCTGAAAAAAGGGGACGACGATAAATGGCGGTAGGGGCGACTCTCGATTTAACTCCGGCAATGAAACAGTATGTGAAAATCAAGGAAAATCATCCCGATTGCATCCTGCTTTATCGTATGGGTGATTTTTACGAAATGTTTTTTGAAGACGCGGTGACCGCCGCGCCTGTCCTGGAAATTACGCTCACCTCCCGCAATAAGGGCAAGGAAGACAGCGTGCCGCTTTGCGGCTTCCCCTATCACGCGGCTTCCGCTTACATTACGAAACTGGTGGAAAAAGGTTTCAAGGTGGCGATCTGCGAACAGGTGGAAGACCCGAAAAAAGCGAAGGGGATTGTCAAAAGAGAAGTGATCCGGGTCATTACTCCCGGTCTTGTCCTGGATGAAGAAAATCTCGCCGCCGGCGAAAACAATTATCTGGCCTGTCTCTGCGCCGGCAAAAATACTTTAGGGCTGGCTTTTCTGGATATTACCACGGGTGAATTTCAAGTCAGCGAATTTACCGACCGGGAATTTTTCTTCGTCGCCATTGCTGGTCTGGAGTTTAAAGAATTGATCCTGCCGCGGGATTTTCCCGACAAGATATTGCTCAAAATGCTGGAAACGCAAATGCCGCAGCTGCGGATCAATTATCCGGAGGATGATTGTTTTCAATCCGCGCGGGCGGAAGAGATAGTGAATCAGAATTTTTCCGCCGAAGTTCTGATGAGTTCCGGTATAAAAGAATATCCGGCGGCCCTGAATGCCGCCGGCGCGATTTTAAGTTACGTCAACCAGACGCAAAAAATCAATCCCCGGCACATCAAAGAAATCAAATGGTATTCCACGGAACAATTTCTTTTACTGGACGAGACCGCCCGCCGCAATCTGGAAATATTTGCAACCATACAGGGAAACTCCAAAGCCGGCTCTCTTTTTTCGCTTTTTAATGAAGCGCTGACGCCGATGGGCACGCGCCGCCTGCGCTGGTGGATGAGTTATCCGCTCGTGGACGCGGAGAGAATAAAAACAAGACTGGCCGCGGTTGCCGAACTCAAGGATGATCACATCCTGCGGGCCAATCTGCGCAAAATTTTAGCACGCGTCTATGACATGGAAAGACTGGCAGGAAGGGTGTCGCTGCGGGTGGCCAATCCCCGCGATCTGGTCGCTTTAAAAAAATCTCTTCTGGCGATACCGGAGCTCAAAGCAATGCTCGGGGACTGCACGTCTCCGGCGATTGCGGCAATCCGTTCGCGGTTGACGGAAATGTCTTCGGTCGTTGATCTGATCGGGCGGGCGATTATCGACGATCCGCCTCAAAAAATTCAGGACGGCGGATTTATCGCCATCGGTTACGATGAAGAACTGGACAAGTTGAGGTTTATCAGCCGCGACGGGAAGAAATGGATCGCTTCGCTGGAAGCCGAAGAGCGCAAAAAAACCGGAATCAATTCCCTGAAAATCGGCTTCAACAGCGTTTTCGGCTATTACATCGAAGTGACCAAAGCTAATGCCGCCCTGGTTCCCGACTCCTATATCAGAAAACAGACGCTGGTAAACGCGGAGCGTTACATCAATCAGGAATTAAAGGAATTCGAACAGACCGTTTTGAACGCGGAAGAAAAAATCAGCGAAAGAGAACAGGAACTATTCCTGGCTCTGCGCGACAGTCTCGATCAGGATATTGCCGAAATTCAGAAAAATTCAAATCTGGTTGCCGAACTGGACGCTCTGACCGCGCTGGCGGAGGTTGCCGAAAAATATCATTACATCTGTCCGGAAATAGATGACGACGACACGATCGAAATAAAAGACGGACGTCATCCGGTGGTCGAAGCGGCGCTGACCAAAGAAGGCTTTGTGCCGAATGATTGTCTGCTGGATTTACAGAACAATAAACTGCTGGTGATCACCGGTCCGAATATGGCGGGCAAATCCACTTATATCAGGCAGGTGGCCCTGATTGTCCTGCTGGCGCAAATGGGCAGTTTCGTGCCGGCGGCCAGGGCGAAAATAGGCGTCGTCGATAAAATATTCACACGCATCGGCGCGTCCGACAGCCTGATCAAAGGCCAGAGCACGTTCATGGTGGAGATGACAGAGACGGCGGAGATTTTAAAAAACGCGACGTCCCGTTCTCTGGTTGTTATCGACGAAGTGGGACGCGGCACTTCCACGTTTGACGGATTGAGCATCGCCTGGGCGGTTGCCGAATACATTCACGATTTTCAGGGCAAAGGCGTCCGCGCGCTGTTTGCCACGCATTATCATCAACTGACGGATTTGAATGTAACAAAAAACGGAGCGAAAAATTATAATATCGCCGTTAAAGAGTGGGGAGAAAAAATAATTTTTCTGCGCAAGATTATGGAGGGTGGCACCAGCCGCAGCTACGGCATCGAGGTGGCGCGCATTGCCGGCGTACCGAAAGAAGTGATTACCCGCGCCAAGGAAATACTGCGCAATCTGGAAAAGGGAGAATTTGACGAGATCGGCATGCCCCGCATCGTTCGCGGAACCCGCGAAGGAAAAAACTTAAGTCCGCAGTTGAGCCTTTTTGCCAGAAGGGAAAGCGCGGTCGCGCTGGAAAATAAAAATGAAGAAATTATTACTGAACTTAAAACTCTTGATATTCATTCCATGTCGCCGCTCGAAGCGCTCAATAAATTAAACGAACTGAAAAACAAGATTCCTGATTAATT
Organism: Deltaproteobacteria bacterium; assembly: GCA_021372815.1. Taxonomy (GTDB): domain Bacteria; phylum Desulfobacterota; class Syntrophia; order Syntrophales; family Smithellaceae; genus Smithella. Next base: position 3,755 of record JAJFTS010000301.1, read on the forward strand.
GCCATCCAGATCTGTTCTTAATCTGACAGACGTCCAATTAAATCTTCTCTTGTTATTGCTAACACCTACAAGGTGTGGATTTTAAAATATTGCTTGTATTGAAGATTACGAATTAAAAGGTGTAACGACGACATCAGCCGGAGCGTAGCGATCGGCTGGATTGATTTTGTTGGGCAACTATTTTTCACTTTTATCCCTTGTAATGAGCTGCTCAGTCTAACTAATTTAAGATAGAAATCCGGCATTATTTACTTTTTTCCCAGCGTCCCGCTTTTCCCCGCCTTAAATCGTTCAGCAAATGTCCTTCGGTCACGACCTAAAAATCTAAACCATATAACTGTCCAAAATATAATTTGAACTAATAAAATAGTTGAATATAATATCATTCCGCCTATCTCGTTAGGCAGAAGGCCAGCGAGCAAGTATCCTATCAATGATCCTGGCATCATGAATATTGCTCCAATCAGATTAATCCCTTCTTCTATATGTCTTCCTCCAATCGAAAAGAATACCAATGATATTCCCCCCGTAACTATTACCGTAATAATACTCAACAGAAATGATTTTATTATAGAATGTTTCATATTTTCACGCCCAACATTGTTTATATAGATCTATGTTAATATAGCAAACGCCGACAACTCCTTCGGCATAAACCCCCGCGCTGAAATTTACTATTTTAATGCTAATACATTAATATTAAAGATGTATCAACCTATTTCATGCTTTCTTGCCTGGGATGTTATGCAGATCTGTATAACATCCCAAGTGGTTTACTAGAGATTATCAGTTCTATTTATATTAGGGATTAACATTTGAAAGAGTGCATGAAATCGAAAATTATCTGATAATCACTTTCAGGAAGAAGGTTGTGACTTGTGACCGGTGTGTATCGCTTGTCAGGAATATTTAGCCTGATTATTAGCCGACTTACGTGCCGTTGTTGATTTTCGCCGCTAGATAGATGGAAAAGGTTGTTCCGGAATTAACTACGGATTCCACTGTAATCAACCCCTTGTGATTCTTGATGATGGAATCGCTGATGGCCAACCCCAGGCCGATGCCGCCGCGTTCTTTCGTCTTCTTGGTCGTAAAATACGGATCAAATATCCGGGGAAGATTTTCGCGGGGAATGCCCACGCCGCGATCTCTGATGATGATCCGCACATAATTTGTTTGTCCCTGAGATTT
>JAJFTS010000161.1 GCA_021372815.1 Deltaproteobacteria bacterium
GCATTAAAATAATGCGCCAGCGGGCCATAAAGATGATTTATATCCCTGTATAAAACTCCACCTTGTGTTATTTGCCAGGGAACATAAAGCTCCCTTCCGTAATCAATAAGTAAATCAGGCCACTTGAACCAGCTCAGCTTAAGCATGCAGATTCCGACCAGCACTAGAATCAAGGGACCGAAAAAGGTTTTTATTCTGTGATTCATATCTGACCTTATTGTATGATTTGCGCCACATTAACCTGAAAGTCCAATAATATCAACCAATAAATGCTTAAATGAGTCCGTTATGCATTATTAAATTAATAAACTGTTAGTTAAAATTAGCTTTAAAATTTCTTTCTTCGATGATGAATAAAACACTTGACAATTATTCAGTATTTTGTTATTGGTTGAGCCACCCAGCCAATAATTGGGTGATAGAAAGGAAAGATGTAAATGGTAGCTCGAAAGATTACCGCCAGACCATTGTCCCGTTCACGACTTCACGAAGAGATTGTAACCATTATTCAGAAACAGATTATGTCCGGGAAAATAGCCCCGGGCGACAAGTTGCCTACGGAAAGAGAACTGGCCGAGAATTTTAATGTAAATCGTGCAACCGTACGCGAAGCATTGCGTAAACTCGAAAACCTCGATCTCGTGGAAATCCGTCACGGTGACGGTTTATATGCCAAGAATTACCTGGAAAGCGGAAATCTCGATTTGATCAAGGCCGCTTTGAATACCAGCGGACGCGAAGATATATTATTCAATATTCTGGAAGCTCGCCGTTATATTGTTCCTCAGATAGCTTATCTGGCGGCCCAGAGAAGAACACAGGAAGATCTTGATGAACTTGAGAAAGTCATCTGCAAGGAAAATCTGACCATGATGGAAAGGGATATCAAAGTTCATCAGACCATAGCGCGGGCCACTCACAACCTGCTTTGCACAATCGGCCTTAATTTTTTTAATCAGATATATCGTGACTATGGTTATCTTTATTTTGACAATGAACGCAATGTCGAACGTTCCCGAATGTTTCACAACGAAATATATGCCGCCGTCAAGAATCAGAAACCTGAAGATGCACGCCGAATAATGAGGGACGTTATGATTTACGCAGAGGAAGCCGTCAAGGCGAGTCTGGAAAGTAACAATCTCAAAAAGGAGTGATATATGGAGAGATTTATAGAAAATTACAAGAATGAAAAATTTGACGTTATTGTAATCGGCGGCGGAATTACGGGCGCTTCGGTAGCTTATGAGGCGGCCACAAGGGGATTGAAGGTCGCGCTTCTGGAGAAGAAGGATTTCTCCTGGGCGACGTCGGCCGTCACCTCCAAAATGATTCACGGGGGCCTGCGATATCTGGTCAACGGTGAAATCGGGCTTGTGCGCGAGTCGCTGCGTGAACGCCGGGTGCTGGAGAATATCGCTCCCAATTTCGTCTATCCCGCGGCGATGATGATGGTGCATAACAAAACGCCGCTCAAGAACAATAAGTGGGTCGTCAAGATAGGGATGCTGATGTATGATTTATTATCCTATGACAAGAATTTTACCTGGGATGCCTGTAAAAAAATCCCCATGCACAGAACCATTTCCAGAGAAGAAGTTCTGCAAAGCGAACCGCAGGTCCGCGCTGAGGGACTCACCGGCGCATCGATTTTCTATGACTGCGACAGCATCTTTCCGGAGCGGTTGACGCTGGCCTTCATCAAATCCGCCGTAGCCTATGGCGCCAAAGTAGCCAATTATTCCAAGGTGGAAGGTTTTCTTATGGGCGCTGATAATAACGTAACCGGCGTTCGTGTAAAAGATCTTCTGGAAAATAAAATGCATGAAATTTCGGCCTCTGTAACCATCAATTGCGGCGGGCCGTGGGCGGATATTGTGCTGGGTCTGGCCAAACCCGACGGCGACGGCAGCGGAACTTTGCGCCGGTCCGAGGGGATTCATATCATCACCGCCAAACGTCTGCTTTCCGGCAATTGCAAGATCGGCTGCATGACGCCGGGCGGCCGGCATTTTTTCCTCATTCCCTGGCGAAATCATACGCTGATCGGCACCACGGATAAGCCTTTCACCGGCAATCCGGATGACTATAAAGTTACCAAAGCAAGCATCATGGAACTGCTCGACGATGTCAATTCCTCTTTCGGCGACGGCAAGCTTTCTTATGCCGATGTTAAGCATACCTACGGCGGCCTGCGTCCTCTGGTCGAAGAAGAAACAAGTGAGACTTATTCTTCCTCCCGCAAGTATGAAATCTACGACAATAAGAAAGACGGACTTGACGGCCTGATCACGGTTGAGGGCGGTAAATACACCACCAGCCGTAACCTGGCCCAGCACTGCCTCGATATCGTAGCCCGAAAAATGGGGCGCTCTCTGGGTAAGAGCATTACAAAACAACATTATCTGTCCGGGTGTGAAATAACAAATTTATGTGACTTCTTTGACGCGGTCCAGCGCGACAACAAAGATTTCAGCGCGGCGACCCTGAATTATCTGAGCCGCAACTACGGCGCCGAATATGCCGAAATAATCAAGCTGGCGCGCAAGGACAAGGCTCTGGCCGAGACACTCAACGACGACGGCGAGATTCTGGCGGAAGCCGTTTATGCCATACGTCAGGAAATGGCCCGTACCTTATCCGATATCGTTATGCGCCGCACGGGCATCGGCACTCTGGGTAATCCCGGCGAGGATGTTTTGCGTAAAGTGGCGGCGCTTGCCGCCAGGGAATTGCAGTGGGACGCAAGCAGGGTTGAAAAGGAAATAGCGGATACGGTTAAATTGCTCACCTTGCCGGTGTAGTAAAAGATTAATAAAAAATGAATTCAGAGGAAACAATACCGGATTGCCCGATCAAGTCGGGCAATGACAAAAAGGTTACGATTAAAAGGAGGATATGCTGATGACAACGAAAAAAAATCGGCCGGAATGGGTGGAAAAGGCTCCTGGGCCCGGAACATATCGATCAATAACGAAATACGGGGATCCGAATCACTTCAAGCATCCCAGTGACGCGTGGGTTGGAATGATGCAGCAGGAATTTCATATGAGCGAGACCGATTTCTCAGTCAGACAGCATGAGGGAAATGAAAAAGTCGTTTTAAATCGACCGCCGGCGCTCAAATCCGAACAGATAGAAAAGCTCGCGGACATTGTCGGAAAGGCAAATGTGGCATTGGATGATTACAGCCGCGTTAAATATGCCTCGGGAAAAACAACGGAGGAAATGCTGGAGTTGAGACACGGCATTATCCGTGAAGTGGCAGATGTGGTGGTACATCCGCGCGATAAACAGGATGTGCAGAAAATCGTGGCCTACTGCGACCAGGAGAAAATTCCCGTGACGGTTTTTGCTGCCGGTTCTTCGGTTAACTTCGGCTGTCGTCCGGCAAAAGGCGGTGTTTCTCTGGTCATCAGCACGCACATGAACAAACTGCTGGAAATCAATGAACTCAATCAGACCGCGCGTGTGCAGCCGGGAATGTATGGACCGGCTTACGAGGATGCTTTAAATCAAGCCCCGGAAATATTCGGCTCCAAGCTTCGCTACACCTGCGGACATTTTCCGCAGTCCTTTGAATATTCCACGGTGGGTGGCTGGGTTGTGACATTGGGTTCCGGACAGGCTTCGACCTATTACGGCGACGCTTACGACATCGTTTTCAGTCAGGAATATGTGACTCCGGCGGGGACGTTTAAGACTCTGGATTATCCGGCGACGGCCACCGGCCCCAAAATTAACGATATCATGAAAGGTTCGGAAGGAACGTTCGGTATTCTGGTGGAAGTCACGATGAAAATTTTCCGTTTTATGCCGGAGAACCGTGCGCGCTTCAGCTTCATGTATCCTACATGGGAAGCCGCTGTGAACGCGAGCCGCGAAATCATGCAGTCGGAATTCGGCAAACCGGCCATCTACCGCATTTCCGATCCCGAGGAAACCGACCGCGGATTGAAGCTCTACGGTATGCCGGGATTTGTAGATACGTTTCTTTCAATGCGCGGATTCAAACCCATGCAGCGGTGCCTGTGCATGGGTAATGTAGAGGGCGACAGGGATTATACAAAGCTGGTTGCCGGCAAGATAAAAAACATCGCAAGCCGGTACGGCGCCATGTCGCTGGGCAGTTACGCGATGCGCAAGTGGGAACACACCCGCTATACCGAGCCTTACATGCGCGAGGATCTGGAAGATTACGGGATTTTAATTGATACGCTGGAGGCCGCGGTAACCTGGGATAATCTGCATCGTCTGCACCAGGGTGTTCGCGCGTTTATCAAGAGCCGTCCGGATATCATGTGCATGACGCATGCTTCGCATTTCTATCCGCAGGGCACCAATCTCTATTTTATTTTTATCATTAAAATGGATGATCCCGATGAATTCCGTAAGTTACATCGGGGTATTGTCGACAGCATTATGAAAAACGGCGGCTCACTGAGCCACCATCACGGCGTGGGCCGCATGATCGGTCCCTGGATGGAAAAACATCTTGGAAAAGAACAAATGGCGGTCTTGCGCGCGTTGAAGCGGCATTTCGATCCGCGCAACATCATGAATCCCGGCGGCCAGCTAGGGCTGGATTGATATTCCCGGGAGGTCATGGAATATTCTTGAAATATAAAATTTAATGCCGTGGAGGTGTACATGGATCAATCTCTATCTGCGAAGAAGGACGGGGCAGAGGTCATTCTGGCGGACACAAAGCCGGGCATTGCATCGGCGGTAAGAGCGGTATTCGAGCATTTCGGCGGCGGCGCCAGGATGCTGCGTTCCAGCCGGGACGTCTACATTAAGGTTAATGCGGTGGGCCTCGAGCCGTACGTTTATACGGACCCGGAAGTATTGCGCGAAACCATTCTTTACTTCCGCGCCTGCGGAGCGCGCGAGATCTATGTCATTGAGAACTGCACCCAGGCTAACTTCACGCGCCTGGTGTTCCATGCCATAGGGTATTTGAAAGTCTGCCGGGAAACCGGCGCCGTTCCGGTGTACCTTGACGAAACCGCGTCCGTCCCGATCTTTTTAGAGGGAATTGAGGAATTCATTGATATCTCGCAATTCGCCTTCGAACGGCTCATCGAAAAGCGCGCCGAAAATTTTTACCTGTCTCTGCCCAAGCTCAAGACCCACTCCATGTCGCAGGTGACACTGTCCATCAAAAACCAGTTCGGTCTCGTGCATCAATCCAGCCGCATCGCGGACCACAATTACCGCATTCACCAGAAGTTCGCGGACATCTACCGTGTGCTGCGGCCGGATTTCGCTCTGATCGACGGTCTGATTGCCACCACCCACGGCCACTATCCCTCGACGTATAACGCGCCCAAATGCGTGGTGCCCATGGATCTCCTCATCGGAGGACCCGATCCGCTGGCCACGGATGTCGTCGGGGCGGCCCTGATGGGCTTTTCTCTGCATGACGTTTTGCATCTGGAACGCTCAAGCGCCACCGGCATCGGTCAGGGCGACATAACAAAAATCAATATCGTCAACAAAGACCTGTTTGAATCCCGTAAGAAACAGCTCACCTGCGATCTGCTCGATGACTATCCTCCGGATGTCACATTCCTCAGGGGAGCCGAGCGCTGCTGCAAGGAGGGCTGCCGCTGCAATACCGAGACCGTGGTCGAGATGCTTTACCGCGATCATGACGGCAAGGGCGGTTTTACCATCCTGATGGGCAAGGGCATCGATAAAGCGGCGGTCGATCGGATTAAAGGCCGGGTGCATATTGCCGGCAGCTGCGCCATCCAGGATTACGGGGTGGCGCTTCAGGCGCGTCTGGGGAAAAGCAATGTAAGCATGAGCCCGGGATGCAACAATCTGGCCTTGACGACCTATGGCCTGTGCAAACATATGCGGATTCACCCGGTTCAGTTGGCGCAGGTTGATTTTATTCATACCGCGGCGCTGTTCGTTACCGCTAAGATTAAAGGTTCGCAGGCCAATATCGTACCGTTAATTTAAACATAAAGATCATCATCAAAAAAATAGCGAGGTGCATATGTCACAATCAAATAATAAAGCGAAAGAGTCAATCTTGTCGATCGATGCGGGCACGCAGTCGATCAGGGCCGCCCTTATTGATCTGAACGGGAACATCCTGCATATCGTTAAAACGCCGATCCAGCCTTATTTTTCGGAGCATCCCGGCTGGGCGGAGCAGCAGCCGGATTACTACTGGGAAGTGCTCTGCAAAACAACGGGGCAGCTCCTGCAACAACAGGATCAGCTTAAAAAAGATATCGTAGGGGTCACGCTGACGACACAGCGGGCGACCATGATCAATGTGGACGAAAACGGGAAGGCGCTGCGTCCGGCCATTATCTGGCTTGACCAGAGAAGAGCGGACGCGAGCAAAATTATGTCCAACTCCCTGCGGCCTGTGCTGAAAGCCGTAGGCCTGCTCGAGACACTGGAAGGCGTGATCAAAGAATGCGAGGCCAACTGGATATGCCAGCAGCAGCCGGACATCTGGAAAAAGACGCACAAGTTTTTACATCTGTCGGGGTTCTTTACGCACCGGCTCACGGGCGAGTTTGTTGATTCCGTGGGTAACAATATCGGTTATCTTCCCTTCAATAACAAGACCTATCAATGGGCGGGGAAATACGATTTCAAATGGCTGTTGTTTAAGATTGAGCGGGAAAAACTGCCTGATTTGGTGAAGCCTTCGGAAATTCTGGGGCAGATTACAAAAAAGGCTTCTTCGGAAACAGGCATACCGGAAGGACTGCCAGTCTTTGCGGCCGGGTCGGACAAGGGCTGCGAAATTCTCGGTTCCGGTTGTCTTACGCCCGAGACCGGATGTTTGAGCTTCGGGACGATCGCGACATTTGATGTCGCCACGCCCAAATATGTCGAACTGCGTCCGATGATACCGCCATACCCGGCGTGTGTACCCGATGCTTATTATACCGAGGTTTCGATATTCCGGGGATTCTGGATGGTCAGCTGGTTCAAGGAAGAGTTCGGCCTGCGGGAATGTCAGCTTGCCCAGCAAAAGGACCAGGCTCCGGAAACACTTTTTGATTCGCTGATTCAGGATGTGCCGGCCGGTTCCATGGGATTAATGCTTCAGCCCTACTGGACGCCGGGCAGGGAACTGGACTCTTTCGCCAAGGGATCAGTCATCGGTTTCGGCGATGTGCATAACCGGGCGCATTTGTATCGCGCGATACTTGAAGGACTGGTTTACGGGTTAAGGGAAGGCGGGGAGCTGACACAGCGTAAGACAAAAGTGCCGGTAAAAAGATTGAAGGTTTCCGGCGGCGGTTCGCAGAGCGACGCGGCCATGCAGATCACAGCGGATATTTTCGGGATGGCCGCGGAGCGGCCTCACACGTTTGAGACATCAGCGCTTGGCGCCGCAATTGACGCGGCAGTCGGGCTCAAACTTTATTCCGATTTTCCGTCCGCGGTGAGCGGCATGACTAAAACGGGAAGGGTGTTTGAGCCTATTGTGGCCAATCAACGGATCTACGACGATCTCTATAAAAAAGTTTATCTTAAGATGTATGGGCGGCTAAGGCCTCTGTTTAAGGAGATCAGAGATATCACCGGTTATCCATCCGCCGATTGATATCCACTCGCCCTTCTTCGACAAATTCTCGTTCGGCACGATCGAGAGCGTCTCACACAGCACCCTCAAGGCGATCCGGAAGAACAGGCTCTATGTCATCCCTCAGCCCGACGCCAAGTTCTGCTGGATCATGAAGAGGTTATCACCGGGCCTCTTTCAAAGAGGCAAGGCGTTCCTCTACACCAGCGGACTCTATGACTGGGCAATGGGTATATGATGTTTGATGTATCCGGCTTTTCGCTGAAAAATATAGCGACACTTGACGGGACGCACGTTGCTATCTTACCCACAACCTTTGTCATACCAGCGCATCCGGCATGCGCCGGAGTAAACGGCCAAAGTCCGGCGAATGCCGGAGGTATCCAGTAATCATCTGTCATTCCCGCGAAGGCGGGAATCCAGTTCATTTTTTCTCTTGCCCCTTTGTCCTTTCATATTTCTCCATTCACCTCAGCATCCAAGCGCGAATATTTTCAGAACAACGAGTAAAAGCAAATCTATTAATCTGAGTAGGGAGGACAACCGTACTCACTATTTCATTAATTAATAGGGTGCCGCACTATTCTTTTCTCTATTCTAAAATTATACAATAAATTGCAAAATAGGACTATGACTGCATAGTGGTTATGGTTAAAAAAACTAGTCCCCTTTTTTCTATGCATTCCTTATATATACAGCACCGTTTTTTAATTCATAGAACAATAACCATCCTACGACAAAGACTGTATTAAAGAGATATAATATTAATGCAAACATTATCATTTCTGCATCACCCGCTATTACACTCATTATTGTACAGATAAAAATAAATACTGCCATTTGTCGTAACTGTTTAAAGCGCCCAATGAATGAATCTGTAAAAAATAAATTTTGTTTTATATCTTTTGCATAAGACAACTTGCTTACAAATCCTGTCAATAATCCAAATATTATGGGAGGTAGAGTTAATTCGTTCAGACCAATCTTAAGGTTAAATATATTTATTATAAAAATTATAATTAATAAATTTATTAAAAATATCATCATTAAATTAAGTAATAGCCTATCTGTTTTAACCATTCTATTTCATCACTTTATTTAAAGAATATGTATAGGACAATTACAAGTACAAACAAAATACAAATAACAATCACTGGATAAATTGAATGAAAATAAAAAAACATTTTTGCTTCTTTAGCTTTATATTTAAAGCCACAAGAAGGGCATTGAACTTCATTAAAATGTTCAAACTGATTCACGGCATCAAAAAACCAGAACAGCGAATCTATTTTTATTTTATATTGCCTATTTTCATCTATGTTAAATGAAGTACTACATTGCGGACAGATCGTTTTCGTCTCATGGATGCTCATAGTATATGCCTTCCTATCTTTCTAATACAGGACAGTAGAATAAGTACCTCCTGCGGATATTTCAAGCCCGAAACCGGGAGTCATCTCCCAAGAAGGTGCTGGAAATGGTAAAGACGTACCATCCGAGTTCCCTGATATTGGACCTGTTCCAACACTAATTCCGCAACCCGCGCCAAATTCTTTGGGTATTGTTGGAAAATAAAGGTCACCACCAGCACTAAATCCGCTGATATTATTAATAACATCTTGCTTATTACAGCCAGCAACTTCTCCAAAGACACCACCGCCACTAGGGATATTCCGGTGACACCATACTAGTTATTGCGTGTTCCCTTTTTTATTCACCGAAATCCATATTATCGTTTGGATCAGGCATAAAGTAAATCGCCTCGGCCCCGTCTTTTATTTCAAATACGCGTCTCCCTTGTTCGTTCTCCTCACGACTGATTAAATCTCTCTCAGATAGGTTTCTACCCCGCTTGCCCACTAATTGATATGAGCAATCTAGTTCTGCCGCAATTTCTTTTGCGAACATCGTTCTTCTTTCATCATGCAGCGTTTTGAGTATGCCAAGTTCCGTAGCGGGCAACAAGTTTTCTTCGGATACTTCCTTGATCAGTCTTTCATATTTCCGTGAAAGATTCACTATCTTGCACTTCCCCGTTTTACATCCTGGACAGAGCATGTCGAATGTTTGGATAGCTGGTAGCATTTCGTGATCATGACGCCTCCCGCAACTATCACAGACTATTTCTTGATTGACCTTAATGTAGCTGGCAATGATTGGACTATAGTCAAAAATTCTTTCTACAAAGTATAGACGATGCTCCCGTTTCTTCATAGGTCGCCCGAATGAAATCGCCTGCTGCTGACAAAGTCCATAATTCAAAGCATAGACTGAAACATCACGGCCGTCCCTATCCTTCATTTCGTAATATTTGGTAAGAAAGAAATTAAGTTCCAATGTTGAGAGAACTGGATCGTAATCAGTAACCACATGAAAATGACTGGTAGGAGGACGACCAGGAAGTTCACTCATCATTTTTGATTCGCGATAACTTCGCAGTGACTTTGATCTTTTAACAATCTCCTCTAGAAGCTCCTTAAGGCTAAAGATCGATGACCTCTCTTCGAACGTTTCGTGGAGAAACTTGTTCAATTTGAAATACTGATCTATCTTCTCTTCATAATACCTTCGCGCGGCACTCTGAATCGCTAAAATACCAATTCGTTTATTATAAATGATGTTTGTTTCGTAGGCATAGAAGAGGATATACCCAAGGATTCTCGGATTACCCAAGCAAGAATCGAATAAGGTTTTCCAAAATTCTTCGTTCTCTACTTCCATATACTTCTCGATGCCATCCCCACAGAAATGATTAAATCTCTTCATGAGAAGTCGTTTAGTGAATTCTATAGCCTTTTCCTCCATACCAGATAAATCATTTCTTCCATACTCACGATATATATCCAAGTAAACCTCGTCCACTTTTGATCTGTCAATATTCCCCAAGTAAAGCCGTCCAGGATAAACCGCGACCTTAAGCTTTATGAATTCCTCAGACCAATTATTAAATGGTGAGAGAACTGTGTCAACAATCTCCTCCATGTCACATTGACGCAATTCAGAAAAATCATCTATGAAAATGTAGATGTGCTTAAGATTCAATATGCTGAGAATTTCACGAAGCCTAGCAATCAAACCCCTAATATTAAATACTTTAATAAATACTTCCGAATAGTTCTCACTCTTCTTCTTTTCGAGCTGAGATATCAATTCAGCTATGAATCTCGCCTCAACCGCGGGGATCACTCCCATCTTAGATGAAGTACTACCGGAGATCTTTCCTGTCTTTTTTTCAGACTCTTCATTCTTCCTTTCGGTCTGAATTGTACCGGTAATATTAATGTAACTGTCCCTCTCTATGTCCTCGATGAATTCGTCTAGTTTTTCGAATACCTCTACCGCTGATCCAGAAATAACCGATTTGATGCGACTCCAGAGACTCGATTCAATTCTTATTGAAATTTGTTTCCTGATTTCTTTTACTAGTTCAACTACAAAATTTTTAAAGATACTCAATTTCTTAACTGCATCTTCAGAAAGGGCACGCTCCATGTCCTTAGGAATCGCACCTATGATCTCAGAAGTGGATGACTCGAAAAGTGTTTTGATGTCGATATATGCCCACGTTGCGTTTTTGTCAGAGTCCAGTGACTCTTGTGCTCGTTGAAATATAGTTGATTTGCCCGTTCCCTTTCTGCCAAAGAGAAAAGTCGTATTCGGCCTAAGAACTGTGTGTAGCACATGATCATCCGGCAATGGATCGACGTAAAGTTCATCTATTAAGTGGCGTCCCTCGTCATCGAGAAGCTCCGCTCGTCGATACAGCTTAAGTGTATTTATGGCCTTCAGAAATTCAGTTTTATTCATAGCAGCCTCAAGCAAATAATTATGGTCAGGTCTTGAAATATAAGATTTCTACTCCAGTTATAATTACAAAATTTTGGATGATGATTGATACTTGATGCGAGGCGAATAATACTACTTTAAAATCACAATGCAAGAAAAAAAGGGAAATAAGTTTTAAGATTTAAGGGTTAAGTAGTTAAGTAAATAACCGTGAAAAGTGAATGGTGAAGGGTGAAGGGGCAAGGATCGAAGTTCAATGTTCTAAGTTCTATGTTCAAAGTTAAATAAGACAGATTTAAGTTTGAAGTAATTAAGTAGTTAAGAAAAAAACGGGGTGATCGTATAAAAGCAAATATCACGGGCAGTGCACGGCAGGATGTCAAACCCGACTTAAACAATCCTGATTCCCGTTTCTAAAATCTCTTTGACGAAGTAATCGCTGTCGTTGAAATCTTCCGGGCGATACGGCATCGGCGATATATCGCTATTTACTTGCAACGTAATTTTACGGATTTTGTTTCTGTCTTCAAATCTGTTCCCGATAAAATCTTTCGAAACAATTGCCAGATCAATATCGCTCCACTCGTCGTGCTTTCCACTGGCGTAGGAACCGAATAAGAATGCCTGCTGGACATGAATGCCGATACGTTCCAGTTGTTCAATATAGGATTTGACGGTTTTTTCTATTTTTCGATCTGCTTTTTGAGCCACGAGCGCATCTCCTTAAAGTATCTGCAATGCCCATTTTCCAGCATGCTTTCTGCTACCGGCAGATCATTGTCTGATTGTGTAAGCCAGTATTCGACGTGCGTTTCCATGTCATCCTTTAACAATAATTATTGTGTCTTTTTAATAACATAGCCGGGTTATTTGTCAAGGTAAATGTTAAACAGATATAAAGCGGATTGGAGTTCAAAGTTCGAAGTTAAAAAAAAAGACAGATTTAAGATTTAAGGGTTAAGAAGTTAAGTAAGAAAAGGATAAAATAAGAAGTGATGAAGAAGCTGGGTATGTGTTGCTATAGGCGTGCCGCCTGCTTCAATTCGGCGCGCTGCTTGTGGGCGTGGTTCATTTGCTCAAAAGGCGCCCTGGAACTTTTTTCAAAAATTTTCCAACTGACGGGTGTAAGCCAGCCATAGATTACCGCTCCATGCATTAAAAGAGTTTTTTCATTTGTCAGCCGTTCAAGATTCCAATAATGCTCGGTATCGATTAATTTGGGTATCCTCGGATATCCCAGCCAGCGCAGTTGACGGTTGGTTTCAACGACCAGTAGTTTCGGTGTAAAAGTGTATCCTCTGCTGCCCTCGGGTTGAAAACGGACTGTCAGCCTTAGCCCCGGACGAACCTCTCCTTTTGCCCAGCGTATCATCGGATTCCACTGAGGAAAGGAGTTAAGATCAGTGAGTACTTTCCAGACACGTTCCGCTGCCGCGTCAATTTCAATCTTCGTTACGAATTCGTGCCTGAACAATTATCAAACCTCCGTTGCCGATTAAATTGTCGGGAAGATGATTTCCAGTCTTTTGTTTATAATGAAAACGTCTTTTTTATGGCGCGAAATATAAGGAATGCAGTCACCTGTGTCAAGCTGATCTTGTGAAGCAAATAGATTTTATTCAAAACCGGTTTACGGTTATGATTTATTATCTGCGTGCTTTCTTATCTGAAGGTTCATTAATTTAATACTTCGATGGCGCGTGAGTTACCGCTGGTAAAATCTGTAATCAAGGAGTAAACTTTGGCATACTCAATCAAGTTCAAACATATTTTTTAATCGGAAGGGTGAAATCATGGCAGGTTTTATTGAATATGATCAATATGACGGACTAGGATTGGCGAAGCTTGTGCGGGAGAAGAAAATTTCTCCGGCGGAGCTTTGTGAAGAAGCGATAAGCCGCATTGAAAAAATAAATCCGATCATCAATGCCGTGGTAACACCGATGTTCGACATCGGACGCGCTGCAGCCCGAAATCCTTTGCCCGACGGACCGTTCACGGGCGTTCCTTTTCTTCTGAAGGATTTGCTCGGCGCCTACGCGGGAGTAAAATTCACCAGCGGCTGCCGGGCATATAAAGATTATATCCCCGATTATGACAGTGAACTGGTGAAACGCTACAAAAAATCCGGCTTGATTACACTGGGTAAAACCAACACTCCCGAGTTCGGATTGATGGGCATTACGGAGCCGGAACTGTTCGGCCCGACGCGAAATCCCTGGAATGTTGGACATACGCCCGGCGGTTCGAGCGGAGGATCGGCTGCGGCTGTCGCTGCCGGCATGGTGCCTGTGGCATCGGGTGGAGACGGCGGCGGCTCCATTCGCATCCCGGCCTGTTACTGCGGGCTATTCGGCTTAAAGCCGTCGCGGGGCCGCACGCCGACCGGTCCGAAGGTTGGTGAGTGGTGGCAGGGAGCGGCGGTGGAACATGTGCTGACACGGTCGGTGCGGGATAGCGCCGTGATGCTGGATGCGATTTGCGGCGCCGATGCGGGCGCACCTTATATTATCAAACCGCCCGATGTTCCTTACAACGACGAAATCAACCGAGAACCCGGCTCATTGAAAATTGCCTTCAGTACGGAGTCGCCGGTGGGGACAGGAACGCATGAGTATTGCAGAGATGCCGTCTTAAAGACTGCCAAATTGCTTCAGGATTTGGGACATCAGGTGGAAGAGGCGAAACCGGAAATTGACGGCATCAAGCTGGCAAACTCTTATTTCGCTCTTTATTGCGGGGAGAATGCCGCCGATATCGAACTGGCGGAATCTGTGTTGAAGAAAAAAGTCGGTCGCAAGGATTTTGAAATCACGACATGGTTTTTCGGTCAACTTGGTTATCAATACAGCGCGGCGGAATTTGTACAAGCCATGCGCGAATGGGATATTGCCGCCAGAGTGATGGGACAATTCCATTTGAAATACGATATATATCTGACTCCGACCGTGGCGTTTCCTGCTGCGAAAATCGGCGAGCTGATGCCGAAATCATACGAGAAGGCCGCCATGAAAATTATCAGTATTTTGAAACTCGGGTCTCTCGCCAAAGCCTCCGGAATGGTGAACCAAATAGCGATACAGACTCTGGCCAAAACGCCGTTTACGCAATTGGCCAATTTTACCGGACAACCCGCGATGAATATGCCCCTGGAATGGGATAAAAACGGCATGCCCTGTGGAGTCCAGTTTATTGCACCATTCGGCGATGAAGCCACTTTGTTTCGGCTTGCGTCCCAGTTGGAGAAAGCAAAACCATGGTTTGATAAAAGACCATCGTTGAAATTCTAAATGCTGGTTCATGTTTGTCGAATGCTGGTTCAAGCTGCATGATTGCTCCAGCTAGAAGTGACCTTTTAAGTTTTTAACAAATTGGCAGCTTAATTTTACGTAGGAAGGTAATGGGTGACAGCGCCCTATTAAATAGAACACTGGATACCGGCCTGCGCCGGTATGACAAAATTAAGTAAGAGACAAATAAACCACCTCTGTCATGCCGGACTTGATCCGGCATCCAGGAAAAAAGAAAACTGGATTGTCCAATCAAGTTGGGCAATGACAGCTTCTTTAGGCGGGTTCTTGCAGATTGAACCAGCAGATAAAGCTCACTTCGACAAAGGCCTGAAAAACCGATTCAAAAACGGCTGGTAAATTCCTTCAGAATCAGATAAATATAAATGTTTTAAAATTAGGCCTTTGTTGAATGCTTTGGCATCTAAAAATAAGGGTTTTAGGAGTTTGTTATGTCTTCAGAAAAGAAAAGTTCTAAGTTCAGCGGCGCGTCCAAATATGTTTTAGATGATGAACTGGCGGAAATCGTAAATGTTTCCATGTCCCTGGAAATGCCTCTCCTGCTCAAAGGGGAACCGGGCACAGGAAAAACAATGCTGGCGCATGCCATTGCGGAAAGTCTGCAAATGCCGCTTATTATTCTTAATGTGAAATCCAGTATGAAACTGATCGAGGCGCTTTATCAATACGACACCCTGACCCGTCTCAACGACAGCCGTTTCGGCGATTCCAAACGGGATGTAAGCAATATCGAGGCCTATATCAAAATGGGTAAGATCGGTCAGGCTTTCACGGCTGATAAAAGGACCATTCTTCTGATCGATGAAATTGATAAAGCCGACAATGATTTTCAGGACGACATGCTCGATGTCCTTGATCAGATGCAGTTTGATATTATCGAAATCGATAAGACCATCAAAGCCAGGCATCGTCCCGTTATTATCATCACTTCCAATGCCAAGAAGGATCTCTCCGATCCGTTCCTCGGGCGCTGCAATTTTCACCATATCGCCTTTCCCAATCCCGATATGATGCGTATGATCGTGGATGTTCATTTCCCAAACCTGGACGAGGAGATGGTTGATGTTTGCATCAGCACGTTTTATCATCTCCGGGAACTGCGGGGAGTGGAAAAGAAACCAGCCACGCGGGAATTAATCAACTGGATTCGCGCCCTGAAGAGCGATCCGGATTTCAAACCCAAAATGCTGCGGCAGGGAAGGGTGCCCTTTCTCGGAATTCTATTTAAGAAAAGCGCCGATTTCTACCAGGCCGCCCAGCAGATTAAGGCGCGGGGCTGAGGTTTAAATTGTGTTTGTTGATTTTTTTTATACCATGAAGGAGCGGGGTATTCCCGTCACGCCAACTTCTTTTCTGCGTCTCCAGAAAGCCATGAATATGGGCCTCGTTCATTCCCTTGACGATTTTTATACGGCTGCCCGAACCATTCTTGTGAAAAACGAGCGGTATTTCGATACCTACGATCAGATATTTGCCCACCATTTTAAAGGAGTTTCTTTCGTAGATCCGACGGCGGTGGAGTTGAATGAAATTGCCAGAGCCATGCTTGAGGAGTGGCTGAAAGATCCGGAAGAGATGGCTGACGCTCTGGGTATTGATAAAGAAAAGCTGAAAAAGATGACACCGGAGGAACTGATCAAATATTTTATGGATCGCCTTAAGGAACAGACCGAGGCGCACCATGGCGGCAATAAATGGATTGGGACAAAAGGAACATCACCAACAGGACATTCCGGCAATCATCCCGGAGGTATGCGCGTCGGCGGGGAGTCGAAAAATCATTCAGCCATCAAAGTGGCCATGGAGCGTCGTTACCGGGATTACTCTCAAGAAGGTCCTCTGACCAAGTTTCAGATGGAAGAGGCCCTGAAACGTCTGCGGCGGATGGCGCCGACCGGCCCCAAAGATATTGTGAACGTTGATAAGACCATCTATGAAACCATGCGCAATGCCGGGGAAATAGAAATTATTTTCGACCGCCGCCTGAAGGACCGTTTGAAGGTCATCCTCATGATTGACAACGGCGGCTGGTCCATGGATCCTTATATCGATGTCGTTCAGACCCTTTTTCATTACGCCAGTTCTCAGTTCAAGGATTTAAAAATTTACTATTTCCATAATACCATCTACAGCCGCGTCTGGGCCGACCCGCAGAGGCTGCTCAAACCGGAACAGGTTGATGATTTAATCCGCCGGGATCCGGAGACCCGTCTGATCATTGTCGGAGACGCCAGCATGGCTCCTTACGAACTTATGCATCCCAATGGCGCTATCTATATAGATGCAACACCCACAGGCGCCAGTATTGAACGACTGCGATTCCTGGCCAAAACGTTCCGCTATGCCGTCTGGATGAATCCCATGCCGTCTTACGAATGGGATTATGCCAGGACGACGCAGGCAATCCGGCAAATTTTCCCCATGTTCGAACTGACCCTTGACGGTCTGGAAAAAGCTGTGCAGCATTTAACCTCTTTAAAAAAGTAAAGTCGGATTAATTAATCGTAACTCCATGACACGTTGTTTCTTCCCTTAAAGAAAGACTATACAATTAGGTGAGCTTATCATATAATCAAGATATGGAATTACAGGCTGTCAGCCGCCAGTGATCAACGATACAAAGGGTTCTGAAAGCTGATGGAAAAGTTTATCAGACATAAAGGAGGTATGAATGCTGATTGACAGAGAAAAGGCTTTTCGGGAGTTGGATATGCCGGAAGAACTGTTCGATGAGCTGTTGGATATGTTTATAGAACAGACCGAACCGGCCATGAAAATGCTGGAAGAAATCACATCCGGTACGGATTACGAAGAAATCCGGAAGAGCGCGCATTTGATTAATGGCTCGGCGGGAAATCTGCGCATCGAAGGAATTCAAACGATAGCCAAACAGATAGAACTGGGGGCATCGCAAAAACAGGATATTGAAGTTTTAAAAAGCAATATAGAAAAGTTAAGAGTTGCTTTTGAAGAAGTTAAGAAGGAGATAGCCCGTGGTTGAATCCAAGAAAATTCTGGTAGTTGATGACGATAAGGT
>JAJFTS010000318.1 GCA_021372815.1 Deltaproteobacteria bacterium
ATGATCGAGTACCAGCGCCACTTTATCCTGATCAAAAACCTTTTTTCCACCGGCTGCCCGGAATTCCCGAATGGCGATGGGTGCGGTGATGTCATTGCCCAAAGCAATATCCACTCTGGCGTTTATCAACTGGCCGGGTGCAATTTCCTTAAGGTCGGTATGCGCCATTAAAATTTTTTCCGTAATTGTGTTACCCACAAAAGATCTCCTTGAATGTCATAATATCCGTGTGAAGTTGTTATATTTTCTTATCTCATTTCTTGACTTAATTCAACTTTTAACCTTTTGGCGTTATCCTTTAAAAATTCCAGACGATTGAGCGCGTTGATATAAGCCTTGGCCGACGCGACAATGACATCGGGATGTGCGCCGCGTCCGACGACGGAATGCCCGTTGTGTTGGAGTTGAACCATGGTCTCGCCCTGCGCGTCGGAACCACCGGTGATGGCGTTTACCACGTACTTCAAGAGCGGATAGCTGGTCTTCGTGATGTTGCGGATGGCGGCAAATGTTGCATCCACAGGGCCGTTACCGAATCCGGCGTCGCGGACCACTTCTTTTCCCACCTTCATTTCCATGGTTGCCGTGGGAATGGCCACATTGCCGCTGACCACATTCAGATACACCAGGCTATATTTATCTTCACCCCGGTAAGTTTCTTCGTAAAGAATCGCTTCCAGGTCTTCGTCATAGATGTCTTTCTTGACATCGGCCAGGTCTTTTACCTTTACCGCCACCCGGTTAATCTGTTCGTCACTTAAAACGTAACCCATCTTTTTCAAATGCTGCGCAATAGCCGCGCGTCCGGAATGCTTGCCCAGAACAATATGGGTATCGCTGATACCGACGGACTGCGGCGTCATGATCTCATAGGTTATTTTTTCCTTGATCAGGCCGTCCTGATGAATGCCGGATTCATGCGCGAACGCATTGGCGCCTACGATCGCTTTATTCGGCTGGACCGGAACGCCGGTGATCTGCGTTAAAAGGCGTGACGATTTATAAATCTGATCGGTCTTGATTTTTGTATAAAGGCCATACATATCTTTGCGTGTCGTCAACGCCATGACGATTTCCTCCATGGCTGTGTTGCCGGCGCGCTCGCCAATGCCGTTGATCGTACATTCCACCTGTCTGGCGCCATTGCGAATAGCGGAAAGCGAGTTGGCGACGGCGAGTCCCAGATCGTTATGGCAGTGGACGGAAATAATCGTGTCGCCCATGTTTTTTACATTGGCGAACAGATAAGCAATCAGATTGCCGAATTCTTCCGGTATTGTGTAGCCGACCGTATCGGGGATGTTGACGGTCACGGCTCCCGCATCAATAACAGCCGAAACCATTTGTACCAGATAATCCTTATCCGAACGGGTGGCGTCCATCGGAGAAAATTCAACGTTGTCCGTATAAGAGCGTGCCAGTTTGACGGCGGCAATTGCTTCTTTGAGCACCTGTTCGCGGCTCTTCTTGAGTTGGTATTTCAGATGAATATCCGATGAGGAAATGAATGTGTGGATGCGCGGCCGTGCGGCATTTTTAATGGCTTGCCAGGCGCGGTCAATATCCACTTTGTTGGCGCGGGCCAGGCCTGCTACCTGTGATTTTTTGATCACTTTGGCAATCTGCCGTACCGCGTCAAAATCTCCTTCGGACGCGATGGGAAATCCGGCCTCGATAATATCGACGCCCAGTTTTTCCAGCTGACGGGCCAGAATCAGCTTCTCTTCCGTATTCATGCTGGAACCGGGCGACTGTTCTCCGTCGCGAAGAGTCGTATCGAAAATATAGACGCGATTTTTGTCCTTCTTCATGGGTTGACTCCTTTAAAAAATATTAATTTATTTATCAGAATATATTAAAAAAAAGGCCGTGGGGTTTACTGCCCACGGCCTTTCAGGTAATCAGTTTTTTTAAATTCAGTGACGACCGAAGAACGATGGGCAGGCTGCCTTAATTAACAGGCGCAACAGGGCGAGGCCCAGAAGCAGGGTCAGAAGCGCGCTTGCCGTAATCGTTATTGCCGTATAACTGAACATTTATTATATCCTTCAATAATTTCACTAAGTGTATCGGTGCTATTAATGCAAAACTTGAAAGTTGTCAAAATATTTTTTTGACCGGATGGTTAGTCGATCTTTCCCAACCCATTTTCCGGCCATACCTGTTTCCGGCATTTCAGAAGATCACATTAAGAACATCTATGGGAGATTTGTTGTTTTTTGCCGCGATTTCCCGGATGGTTTGCTCCTTATTGTCTACGTTTATCCCTTTCGCTTTTAGAATATTGATGGCCTCATCGGGATTGTGGTCGGCAATCAGCGCCACCTCCGACAGCGGATTTTGAATGAGAGAGCCAACCATTTTCTTCACGGGGCTTCCCTTACTTTCTCCCCCCAGCGGGATGAAGGCGGAGAAAATTAAGACGAGAAAAAATATCAGGATACCTTTTCCGACGGGTTTCGAAATATAGTGTACAGATGCTTTCCAGTTAGCGATCAGGTGGAGGATCGTGCCAATGACTAAAAGCCAGCTCAGCCACTCATGCACAGGTTTAATGAGGCCGAGTTCTACTTTAAAAAACAGCATGATGCCGGTAACGGCGGATAGTGCAAAAGCACCGATAGTGATGGGTGTTGCCCATTCGCGTAATTTATTTGTATTTTTCATAACCAATTTCTCTTTTCTTTTTTTTAAAAAATTATTCGAATATCGTATTCTCTCAATGCATCCTATATCAATCTCATTTTCGGTAACTTACCTCGGAGAGTTTCTGCTGAAAGTTTGTTAAATTCCGGGCTTTAAAAAAAGGGGGGCCACTTGCGGCCCCCCTTCTCAAGGAGGGATGGGGTGCTTTGGCTTATGGACACATACCCATTCCTAATCCGGGGCCGTAACCGGCTCCATGTCCGGGTCCAAATCCGCCATGATCTCTCATACCGCCGCGGGGTCCGAAACCGGAACCTCTACCCCAGCCTGTGTTCGCCAGCTTTTCGTTTTGTTCCGGCGTCAATACCTTGTGAATTGCCAATCTCACAGCCGTATCTTTGTCTTCCATTTCGTTGCGCAGCGTTCTTAACTCTTTTTGAGCGGCGGCAATTTTATCCTTATCCGGATTGGTTTGCAGCCACATTTTTCGCAAGGCAACGGATTGATCAAATATCTTATCCCGAAGGGGTCTTGTTGCCTTGTCATGGGCATCCTGCAGTGCTTCAATGTTTACTTTTTGATTATCGGTTAAATTCAATCTTTCCAGGCCTGCTTGCCGGCATGGCCCATATCCTCTACCCATACCGGAACCGGGGCCCCAGGCAAATACCTGAGATGCCAAAAGCAGGACTGCTGCCACGGTCGTTAAGGTTAAAGTTATTTTTTTCATCATACATCTCCTTTTCGTATATTTTTTGCTGATCAGTTAGCTGGTATTACAGCAAAGCTTGTGCCATTGAAGATAAGATATCGTAATCACTGGATAACGGCAATTCATGGACAAATATTATTTGCCTTTTACACCCATCGGATGGATAATAGGTATCCAATTCAGGTATCCAGACGGGCTAATTGTATCCAGTAAAATACGGGGGTATGAGGTATGCAGGGAAAAAAGAAGAAAAAAATCCACTTTGATATTTCTGTCTGGGTTGCGATCAGTGCGATTGCTGTTTTGGCCGTAATTCTGAGCCTGATGATTTTCATGCAGTTCCAACAGAGAAAAGATCAGGCGGTAACCCTTTTTGTCGAAAAAGGCGCAACGCTGATTCAGTCTTTTGAGGCCGGTCTGCGCGACCGCTTGAATCGTGATGAGGATATGTTTTATCTCCGGAAATTGCTCATGGAAACCGCCCAGCAGCCGGATATTGATTATATGATTGTGACGGACAGCAAGGGACAAATTCTGGCAGACAGCGATCCCTCTATGTTGGGTAGACCCTACGGGCTGGATCTGGATATGAAAAAGATTGCCGGGAACCTGGAAGTTCGCTGGCGGCAGGCGGCCAATCCCGAAGGTGCTGGCACTTTTGAGGTTTACCGGGGATTTTCCCCGAGACGTGCCGGCGATGGGAAAGGAGATCGCCGTCCTTCGGTCGTTTTCGTTGGCTTTAATATGGAAAAAATCGAAAAGGCATCGCGCGAAGATACGATCCGGACGGTGACGAGGGCGCTGGTTTTAGTTCTGATCGGGTCGCTGGCTATTGTGTCGCTTTTTCTGGTTCAGGCGTATCGCCTGGCGCGTTCTTCTCTTTCGCGAATAACCGTTTTTTCAGAAGCGCTGGTGAAACACATGCCCATCGGGCTTCTGGCGGTGGACAAACACGGGCGAATTGTTGCCTGCAATGAGCAGGCGAACGAGTTTTTTACCGGTTCCTGCCCCGAGGCAACAGGACGGGAGGCAGGCGACTTACTGCCTGTGCCATTTTCAATGGTGCTGGACAAGATTAATGACCAGACCGCTCTTATTGAAGAGGACATTGCCATTTCCTCGGAAAAAGACGGCAACCAGATGTGGGAAGTTGTGGCGGCGGCCTTTGCCGATGATGATGTTCACGAAGGGAAAATCCTGCTGGCCCGCAATGTGACGGCGATCAGGCAACTGGAGCAGGAAGTCGCCCGCAGCCGGCACCTGAACGCCATCGGATCGCTTGCAGCGGGTGTAGCGCATGAAATCCGCAATCCGCTCAGTTCCATCAAAGGCTTTGCCGTTTATTTCAAACAAAGGCTTTCCGGCAATAAAGAAGACGAAGAGACGGCGGACATTATGATTGCCGAAACCGAAAGACTAAATCGGGTCATCAGTCAGCTCATTGAATTTGCCCGGCCGCTTACCTTAAAAAGAGAACCAACGAGCCTGACGGATCTGGTGCGGCATACCATCAGGCTGGTTGAGGCCGAGGCAAAGAAGAATGCGGTCGAGATTGACGTCAAGGCGGGTGAGAACTTGCCGCAGGCGGATATTGATCCGGACAAAATCAAGCAGGTGCTGCTCAATATTTTTCTCAATGCCTTGTCGGCCATGCCCGCAGGCGGCAGGTTGTTGCTTGAACTGTCCGCGCAAAAAGATTGGATGGATGTGGCGGTTTCGGATACCGGTTCAGGCATCAAAGAAGAAGACCTGCCGCGGATTTACGATCCGTATTTCACGTCCAAACCGGCGGGGACCGGATTGGGGTTGGCGGTTGTTCAAAAAATTATGGATGCCCACGGCGGCCTGGTTCAAATGGAGAGC
>JAJFTS010000022.1 GCA_021372815.1 Deltaproteobacteria bacterium
TTTCTGGCGGGGCCGATGGGACTTGAACCCACGCCCTCCGGCGTGACAGGCCGGCGTTATAACCAACTTAACTACGACCCCAAAAAATCTTTTATTTCATCTAATTTTTTTAATCCGACATTCATGGTAGGCGGGACAGGGTTCGAACCTGTGACATCCACGGTGTAAGCGTGGCGCTCTCCCGGCTGAGCTACCCGCCCGTCATACACGCCGAAACATTTGAAGCTTCTAGCAATATTGATATTCCTTGTCAAGTTATAAAAGCATAAAAAATCTTTTAATTCACAGACTGGGAACTTACCGGCACCTCCGAGACAACATTGGATCGGACATTCTCTTCCTCCTCAACAAAAGCTATTTTCAGAACATCGTCGATTTGCTCGGCAAAAATAATTTTCATAGCTTTCTGGACGTTCTGAGGAACTTCCGCCAGATCTCTTTCATTGTCTTTGGGAATAATGACCGTCTTAATATTACCGCGATGAGCGGCCAGGACTTTTTCCTTTATTCCGCCAACCGGTAGAATTCTGCCCCGTAAGGTGATTTCACCGGTCATGGCCAGATCGGCGCGGACTTTCTTCTGCAGAAGAACCGACGCTATGGAAGTCGTCATGGCCACACCGGCGGATGGACCGTCTTTGGGAATCGCTCCTTCCGGAACATGCACATGAATATCAATTTTCTTATAAAAATTCTTCATCAGACCGAATTGTTCGGCCCGGGCGCGAATGTAGCTCAACGCAGCCTGAACGGATTCCTGCATGACATCGCCTAATTTGCCTGTCATGATCATCTTGCCGTTGCCTTCCATAACGGAAGCCTCGATGGACAAAAGCTCTCCTCCGACTTCCGTCCAGGCCAAACCGACCGTCAGGCCTATTTTACTTTTTTCCTCTATTTCACCGTGATGATATTTCGGAACACCCAGATATTTTGATACGGATTTGGAGCTGATAATCATTTTTTTCTTGTTATCGTTGTTCACGATCTCTTTGGCTACTTTTCGGCAAATGGAAGCTATTTCCCGGTCAAGATTGCGCACTCCGGCTTCCCGCGTATACTCACGAATAATTTTCAGCAAGGCCCCCTGGGTAAATTCAATGTTATCCATGACAAGACCGTTGGCTTGTACCTGCTTGGCAATCAGATATTTTTTGGCAATCTGCAGCTTTTCCGGTTCCGTGTATCCGGCGATTCTGATCACTTCCATTCTGTCCTGCAATGGAGCCGGTATGGTCTGCAGGACATTAGCCGTTGTAATGAACATGATTTCCGACAAATCATAATCAACATCAAGATAGTTATCGTTAAAAGCCACATTCTGTTCTGGATCGAGAACTTCCAGTAATGCGGCCGAAGGATCTCCGCGGAAATCGGAACTCAGTTTATCCACTTCATCCAGGCAGAAAACGGGATTGTTGGAACCGGCCTTTTTCAACAGCTGGATGATTTTTCCGGGCATCGCTCCGATATAAGTCCGGCGATGTCCCCGTATTTCCGCTTCATCGTGAACGCCTCCCAGAGAAATGCGGACAAACTTTCTGTTTGTGGCCCTGGCGACCGATTTGGCGATGGATGTCTTTCCCACGCCGGGGGGGCCGACCAGGCACAAAATCGAACCTTTATTTTTCTTGACCAGCGACTGCACGGCCAGATATTCGATAATACGTTCCTTGACGTTTTTCAAACCGAAATGATCTTCATCCAGAATGGCTTCGGACTCTTTCAGTGTATATTTGTTTTCCGTTTTTTCCGACCAGGGCATGTCCAGTATCCAGTCGATATAATTTCTGACCACGGTGGCTTCCGCGGACATGGGGGTCATCATCTGTAATTTCTTGATTTCCTGTTTGACCTTTTTCACCGCCTCTTCCGACATTTTTTTCTGCTTCAGGCGTTTTTCCAGTTCGTTGATCTCATTGCGGAAATCGTCTTTCTCTCCCATCTCCTTCTGGATAGCGCGCATCTGTTCGTTGAGATAATAATCCTTCTGCGTTTTTTCCATTTGCTTTTTAACGCGCCGCTTGATTTTTTCTTCAACCTGCAGAATTTCTATCTCAGAGAGCATCAGAGTATAAATGGCTTCCAGTCTTTCACTGATATCGAATATCTCAATGATTTTTTGCTTGTCTTCCAGTTTGACATTAAGGTGAGTAATGACAACATCGGCAAGCTTGGAAGCGTCTTCTATGGCCACAACGGTTCCCAGCATTTCCACATGAACTTTCTTGCTGAGCTTGAGATAAAGTTCGAAAGACTCTTTAATGCTGCGCATCAAGGCCTGTTTCTTGACATCGTTGCCGTCGTCAATATCTTCTATTTCGTTGACTTTAACCAGGAAGAAATCATTGTTGGGCAGATATTCTCTTATAACCCCGCGCGTTTTCCCTTCGACAAGCACTTTTACCGTTCCGTCAGGCAAACGCAGGAGCTGAATAATGATTCCGATCGTGCCGATCTGATAAATATCTTCCTCCTTCGGATCATCATCCTTGGCGTTTTTCTGGGCGACCATAAAAATGCTTTTTTCGTATTTCATCGCCGATTCCAAGGCGGCAATGGATTTTTCACGGCCGACAAACAAAGGCACGATCATATGTGGAAACATCACAACATCCCTCAACGGCAGCAGAGGAATGATTGCTGTTTTATCCTGTTCATTTTCTATTTTTTCATCAAACATAGTTCCCATTTAAATCCTTTAGTAAGTTTGAAATTATTTTCTGCTCTTTTCTGGCAGAAAATAATTTCATTAACGCACTTATCCCGTTTATCGGGGTTAAGCTGATTCCGATTTGGTTTCATAAATCAAAATCGGTTTTTCTTTTTTTAAAACGACATCTTCACTGATAACGCATTCCTTGATATTGGTTTCTGAAGGAATCTCATACATAACTTCCAGCATGGTGTTTTCCAGAATTGAACGCAAGCCGCGCGCGCCGGACTTCCTTTCGGTGGATAAACTGGCTACCGCTCTCAGTGCACCGTCCGTGAACTTGAGAACCACGTTTTCCAGGGCAAATAATTTTTTATACTGCTTGATGATAGCGTCCTTCGGCTCCATAAGAATTCTGATTAAAGCCGCCTCATCCAGTTCATCCAGAGTGGCGATAACGGGTAACCTTCCGATAAATTCCGGGATCAAACCGAATTTCAGCAAGTCTTCCGATCGTACTTCGCTCAGCAATTCGCCGACTCTTTTTTCTTTTTTGCTTTTTATCTCCGCACCGAAACCCATCGCGTTGACACCGAGACGCTTGGAAATAATATTCTCCAAATCATTAAAAGCGCCGCCGCAGATAAACAAAATATTTGTGGTATCCACCTGGATAAATTCCTGCTGGGGATGCTTACGGCCACCCTTGGGCGGAATATTGGCCATTGTACCTTCCATAATTTTCAACAACGCCTGCTGCACGCCTTCACCGGAAACATCCCTCGTGATAGAAGGATTTCCCGACTTCTTGGCAATTTTATCGATTTCATCAATATAGACAATTCCCTTCGAAGCTCTGGCAACATCGTAGTCGGCATTCTGCAATAAACTCAAAATAATATTTTCCACATCTTCGCCGACATAACCGGCTTCCGTCAGGGTTGTGGCATCGGCTATCGTAAAAGGAACATTGAGAAATTTCGCCAGAGTTTTGGCAAGCAAGGTCTTGCCCGAACCGGTGGGGCCGACTAAGAGCACATTGCTCTTCTGAATCTCTATCCCGTCGGATTCAACACGGGAGAACAATCGTTTGTAATGATTGTAAACGGCAACGGATAAAATCTTTTTGGTTTTTTCCTGTCCGATCACGTACTGATCCAGGAATTTTTTTATTTCCTTCGGATAGGGCAATCCTTTTTGAGCATCTTTTTCTACAAGTTTATCCTCTTCTTCTTCAACAATATAACGGCAAAGCTCAATGCATTCATCACAAATATAGGCTGTCGGACCGGCAACCAGTTTGCGCACCTCACTTTGCATTTTGCCGCAAAAGGAACAAAAAAGCATTCCGTCATCCATCCTGTTATTTTTGCCTTTTTTTATCACTTAAATCTCCTTTTTTGCATTGGCGGGAGCATCCGGTTTTCTGATGATGATATCATCGATCAATCCGTATTCCTTTGCCTGTTGACTGCTCATAAAGTAATCACGTTCCGTATCATTAATAATCTTGGCCAGCGGCTGTCCCGTCAAATCAGCCAGTATTTTATTCAATTCGTCTTTTAATCTTAATATTTCCTTGGCCTGGATGTCAATGTCCGTCGCCTGTCCCTGAAAACCTCCCAGCGGCTGATGAATCAAAATTCTGGAATGAGGCAGAGCAAATCTTTTTTTCTTTTCTCCCGCCGCTAAAAGCAGCGCGGCCATGCTGGCCGATTGTCCCATGCAGACTGTCGAAATCGGCGATTTGATGTAACGCATGGTGTCATAAATGGCCATTCCCGCGCTGACGCTCCCTCCGGGAGAATTCAGGTAGAAAAATATATCCTTGTCCGGATTTTCAGCTTCGAGATATAACATCTGGGCGACAATCAAATTCGCCACATTATCATCAATCGCCGTCCCCAGAAAAATGATGCGATCTTTTAACAAACGGGAATAAATATCATAAGCCCGTTCACCGCGACCATCCTGCTCAACCACCATGGGAATCAAATTCACTATCTGGCCTCCAAATTGACACCGGTTTTTTCAACTATCTTAATATTTGCATTCTTCTGGATAAAGTCAAACACCTTTTTTTGAATTACTTCCATTTGCAGATAATCTTTTTTCTCTTCGCTTTCATACATTTTTTTTAACGACTCGTAATCACGCCCGCTTTGCCCGGCCAATTCCTGAAGATATTTATCAATATCATCTGCCTCAGCGACAAATGATTCCTTCTGGGCAATCTTTTTCAGAAGCAGAAAAGATTTGACGATTTTTTCGGCGTCTCCTTTGTATTTATCCCGCATTTTAAAGCTGAAATCCATGGCGCTATGCTCATCAATACCGGCGGACATCATTCTTTGCTGAGTATCAAACATCATGTAATAAATCTGTTTGTCAACAAGCGCCAACGGCACTTCAAAATCATTTTCTTTTATTAATTTTTCCGTAATGCTGTTTTGCAGGTTAACCTCCGTCGTCCGCCCGGCTTTTTCTTCCAGGGATTTGCGGACATCCTTTTCAAAATCTTCAAAAGTATTATATTTTTCGAAGTTTTTGATAAAATTTTCGTCGTCTTTGGGCAGTTTCTTTTCTCTGATACTTTTTACAGTCACATTAAAAATGACTTCCTTGCCGGCAAATTTGTTTTCATGGTAATCTTCGGGAAAAGTCACCTTAACTTCCCTTGTTTCCCCTTTTTTCACGCCGATCAACTGTTCTTCAAAACCCGGAACAAATTTTTCCGACCCGATTTCCAGGAAATAGTCATCCGCCTTCAATTCCTTATGGAATTCGCCATCAAGGCTGCCGGCAAAATCAATAACAACAAAATCACCTTTTCCTGCCGGACGATCATCGACAACTTCTTCCATCGTGGCAAACATTTGTCTTATTTCATCAATTCTTTTCTTAACATCATCATCCGTTATTTTGATTGCCTCTTTTTCCAGTTCCATCCCCATATAACCCTTGGGTTCAAATTCAGGTTCTGTTTCAAAAGAAGCTGAAAAAGAAAAATCCGTATTTTCTTTTATACCTTCCTGGTTTATTTCCGGTCTGGAAACAGGTGCAATCCCTCTCTCTTCCAAGGACTGCCAGTAATACTTATTAACAATATTCGTTACTGTTTCTTCCTCCACCTGATCTTTATAATAAGTTTCCAGAACCTTGCGGGGCACTTTTCCGGGGCGAAATCCTTTCACTTTTGCTTTCTTCCCGACATCATGATAGACGGTATCCAATTCGTTTTTTACTTCGCTCCACGGTATTTCCAGCGACATTTTTTTCTTAACCGGACTCAAATCTTCAATCTTAATAACAACCTGACTCACTATAATATCTCCTTTATTATTGTAATATCTGCAATAAACCTTTTCAAACTGGTGCGAGAGAGGGGAGTTGAACCCCTATTCCGCGTAGGCGGGCTGGATCCTAAGTCCAGTGCGTCTGCCAGTTCCGCCACTCTCGCTCCGGAACTTTTATATATTCATTAAGCTCAAGATTGTCAACGCAGATTATTTTTATAAAATACAAGCAAAATCGATTACTTAAGTTTTCTTGAGGTGATTTATGTATTTGATTATCGGGTTTTATGCAAGAAAAAAGTATTATTGAGATGCGTTAACAAATAAAAAATGCTTACGAAAACTAACCTTCTTTAATTTTCGGAATAATCAAATATTTATCAATGTAATAAGGGGCGGACAAGATATCTTGTCCGCCCCTTTACTTTTTCATTGGTCGGGGCGAGTGGATTTGAACCACCGGCCCTCTGAACCCCATTCAGATACGCTACCAGACTGCGCCACGCCCCGATATGCTGCAAAGTGTTGAGGTCATTACCATTACCGTAAAACCGTGTCAAGAATAAATAAATATATGCATTTGATAAATTAATCTTGAAGACTTCCTTCAACGTAAAAAAACCAATATTTATAATTTAATGCAGATGATTATGAGAATAATTTTATTGACACTGAAGTTTTAATTATGATAGTCAAGCGCTCCAGTAATTTCGGAAAAGAAGGCTTTTTATAAAAAATATAATCAATTATTTTATACATCTCAAAAATCAACCCCTTCTTTCTTTTCCATAAGGAGTTTTCTTTGAAGTTAAGAGAAGTTAAAGAAATATTAGATGCCAATATCATCGTCGGCGAAGAAAAATTGGATATGGAAGTAAGTACAGCTTTTGGAGCCGATTTAATGAGTGATGTCCTGGCTTTTGCGAAAGCGGGGAGCCTTTTATTAACCGGACTGACCAATCCCCAGGTTGTTAAAACAGCAGCCAGCCGAAACATTGCCGCAATTATTCTGGTGCGAGGCAAGGAACCATCCTCCGAAGCTATTGATATGGCCAAAGAGCTTAAAATTCCGATTTTAACCACAAAGTATATTTTATTTGAGACATCCGGTATTCTTTACAGCAAAGGCATTGTCGGTTGTCTGAAAAAAGTCGAAAGTGATTTTTACAAGTAAAATCACTTTAAGAAAGTAAGCTGAAAAATTACATTTTGTCGGATAACTTCTAAAATAAAATTAAAAAAAGATTTCTTTTCTCTTCAAAAAGCAGGAAATGCCCGCTTTCATTATTATTTTTTCTAAAATGATTTCGTTGACAGTAAAGTCTCATCTATGCTAGATAAAAAACAATAAATTTTCTGCATTTAAACAAAAATTACTTGTCGTTATTTTCGAGGAGTGGATATTGAAACTTAGAGAAGTAAAAGAAATTCTGAAAGCTGATGTTGTTGTGGGTGAAGATAAACTGGACATTGACGTGGAAACCGCGTTTGGAGCCGATTTGATGAGCGATGTCTTGGCCTTCGCAAAAGCGGGTTGTCTTCTGTTGACCGGCCTGACGAATACTCAGGTTATCAGAATAGCAAACGTTCTCGACGTTGCCGCGATAATTTTAGTACGCGGTAAAAAACCCCCTGCCGAAGCAATCTCTCTGGCCAAAGATCTTCAAATTCCGATTTTGGCGACAAAATATATTTTATTTGAGACGGCAGGCCGTCTTTACGCCAAAGGCATAATCGGTTGTATGGAAAAAGTTGAATCCGGCAGTGAACGAATCTGACAGCATTTTAAACCAGTATAGTTTTGAAGTCGAAGGCGGTAATTTCAATGCCGCAGGCACAGTATCCACTCGCATAAAATCACTACTTAAACAAAACGGATTGTCCGACGATGTTGTTCGTAAATCCGCCATTGTGTCCTATGAAGCAGAGATCAATATTGTATCGTATGCCAGAAAAGGAACGATTAATCTCATTGTCACTTCCCATGCAGTCGTCATTGAAGTTGTTGACGAAGGACCGGGAATACCAAACATTGAATTAGCGATGGAACAGGGTTATTCCACTGCCAATCAGCAGATAAGAGAAATGGGCTTCGGCGCCGGAATGGGACTTCACAACATTAAATCATATTCCGATAAATTTGATATATCATCGGAAGTAGACAAGGGAACTTTTTTAAAAATGATTATCGCACGCAATAATTCAAAGAAGGATTAATCATGGATATAGCAACAGTAGCAAAAGAACTAAATCTGAGATTAGTGTCCGGATCGGACAGAATGAAGAATAATGTTACAGGAGGTTACACGGGAGACCTATTAAGCGATGTCATGGCAAATTCTCATGGGGGAGATATCTGGATAACAAGACAGGTTCATCAAAATATAGTTGCCGTGGCCACTTTGAAAGACCACGCGGGAATTATTCTGGTTAATTCCTGCGAACCGGCTAAAGATACATTGGAAAAGGCCGTCCAGGAGAACGTACCTATACTGATTTCAAATTTAACCGCATTCGAAACAACCGGCAAAATTTATAATTTATTGAACGCGGCAAATAACAGGTAAGGTTTCATAATTTTCTCCGACTGCTGGCCTCATTTGGTTCATTCCCAAGAAAATTATGCTTAAAGTTTTTAATTGTGACCTTCACATTCACACCTGTCTGTCGCCATGCGCTGAACTGGATATGCATCCCAGGGCTCTCGTAGAAAAAGCACTTGCCGCCGGACTCGATGCATTAGCCATCTGCGATCACAATTCTTCGGAAAACGTCCCCTATGTCATGAAAGCCGCTCGGGGAAAGAATTTAGCAATATTTCCGGGAATGGAAATAACGACCAGCGAAGAAGTGCATTTTCTCGCCTTATTTGACTCTCTGTCAAATTTAAACACCGTACAGGAATTTGTTTATCAGCACTTGCCTGGAAAAAACGATGAAGACCGCTTCGGCGTTCAGGCTATCGTCAATGAAAACGGAGAAGTCGAAGGGCTCAGCGATAAATTGCTTATCGGGGCTACCGATATTCCCTTGAGCGATTTGTTAAATTTCGTCCATGAACAAAACGGATTAACTGTTGCTTCGCACATCGATCGCGAAAGTTTCAGTGTGCTGGGACAACTCGGTTTTATCGATGCAAGCATTAACTTTGATGCACTGGAAGTAACTCCTTTAACGGGGCTTAAGCAGGCACGGGAAAAATACAGGGATTTAAGCAACTATCCTTTCATAACGTCTTCTGACGCACATTTTTTAAAAGACATCGGCAAAGCAAAAACTAAAATTATGCTCGATCAACCAACACTGGCCGAGCTGAAAATGGCTTTCACCATGAAAAACGGCCGTTGTATCCTGGAGCAGTAAATGCTGGAACTGGCCGCCCATATTCTGGATATCGCTGAAAACTCCGTTCGCGCCGGCGCCTCACTCGTGGAGATTACTGTCATGGAGGATGAAGAAAAAAATTTATTCTCCATCGAAATTAGTGATGACGGCAGCGGAATGACGGAAGAAGAAATTAAAAAAGCCTTTGATCCTTTTTATACTACAAAAAAAGTAAGGAGAGTGGGATTGGGAATTCCACTGCTATCTGATGCAGCCCAAAGAGCCGGGGGAAATCTTTCTTTGGATTCTATAAAAGGAAAAGGTACTGACCTTAAGGTAACTTTTCAGCTGAATCATATAGACAGACAGCCACTGGGAGACATTATTAGCACATTAATCATTCTTATTGCCGGCAATTGTGACGTCGATTTCCTCTTTAAATACAGTAAAAATAACCGGATATTCAAGATGGATACCAGAGATATACGCAAGGAAATCGATGACATACCGATGAATCATCCTGAAATATTAAAATACATCCGTGGCGTTTTAGAAGAAGGCATTAACGAAATAAAAAGTGTTGATTTTATCTGAAAATATTGGCATAGTGACCAGCGGTTTCAAGATGACCGGTAGTTTTGATCTGACATGCGTCAGATATTATGAATAAAATCAAGATGAGACGCTAACCCATCCTGATATATAAACAAATCGGGGACTTTGCTCAATACAAACCGTTCGCAAGAGTGAACCCGAAATGCAGTGCGCCCCGAAGCTAATGAATGGAGGAGGAATTTAATGAAGGCAGAAGACAATGAACTTTTAAAAGAATTTTCATCAGAACAAGTGGAGCAACTCAACAAAATTATTAACAAATACAAAGGCAAACCCGGCGGATTAATTCCGGTGCTGGAAGAAGCGCAAGTCGCTTTGGAATATCTTCCGATTTCAGTACAGAAAAAAATCGCTACCGGTTTAAATCTGCCGCTCAGTCGTGTTTACGGAGTTGTAACGTTTTATTCGTTTTTCACCATGACTCCCCGCGGAAAACACACTGTCCGCGTCTGCCTTGGCACAGCCTGTTATGTTCGCGGCGGAAAGGCGATTTATGAAACTTTGGAAAAAGAATTCGGAGTAACGGAAGGTGAAACCACTCCTGACCGCATGTTCACACTGGAAACGGTAAGATGCCTGGGTGCCTGTGGCCTGGGTCCTGTTGTTGTCGTTGATGAAGACGTGCATGGACGCGTCAAACCATCAAAGGTCAGAGAATTGTTAAGTCAGTACAAATAGAATAATTTTTTAGTCTGTAATTAGGGGAGGAAATGCCTGTGGCAAAATTAACTATTGATGATCTAAAAAAAATTAAAGCAAAAGTACATAAAGAAATGTCGCTGCGAGACGGCGACCGTCGTGTCAAAATCACTGTTCACATGGGGACCTGCGGTATCGCCTCCGGCGCAAAAGAAGTCATGGATACCCTTCTTCAGGAAATTGAAACCGCCGGTGTAAGTGATGTTGTCGTTACCACATCCGGATGCATGGGGCTTTGCAGCCGTGAGCCTCTGGTCACTGTTGAGGTCTTAAATCAGGAACCGATCAAATATGAGTATATGAATCCCAATAAAATGAGACAGGTTTTTAAAAAACATGTTTTAGAAGGAGAAATTCAGACTCCTTTTGTTCTGGCTAAAGGTTCTGAAATAATAAAATAAATTTTTCGCCCGTCCCGCGCTATATAGCGTGGGATAATTTCCTAAGGAGGATGTTGGCTAAATGAAGGTTTTTCGTTCACACTTATTAATTTGCGGAGGCACGGGTTGTCAAGCTTCCGGCAGTCCAGCTGTTAAAGAAGCTTTATTGGAAGAAATTGATAAAAGAAATTTAACTGAAGAAATAAAAGTTGTCGAGACCGGCTGCAACGGTTTCTGCGCCTTGGGCCCGATCATGGTCGTATACCCTGAAGGTATAATTTATATTAGTCTGAAACCGGCGGATATTCCTGAACTGGTTGAAGAGCACCTGATCAAGGGCAGAATTGTAAAGAGACTCTTATACCGCGAACCCAGCACGGAAAAAATAATTCCCACCATGCAGGAAATTCCTTTTTTTGCTCATCAGGAATTACGCGTATTGAGAAACCGCGGTCTTATTGATCCCGAAAAAATTGATGAATATATCGCCCGCGACGGTTATGCCGGTATGGCCAAGGCCCTTACGGAAATGACGCCTGAACAAATCGTCAAAGAAATACTCGATTCCGGTCTGCGTGGCCGCGGCGGTGCGGGATTCCCCACCGGCTTGAAATGGAAATTTGCCGCCCAGTCCAAGGGTGATGTAAAATATGTTTTATGCAACGCTGATGAAGGCGACCCGGGCGCTTTCATGGATCGCAGCGTTCTGGAAGCCGATCCGCACGCCGTTCTGGAAGGAATGGTCATCGCGGCCAAAGCCATCGGTTCATCTCAGGGCTACATTTACTGCCGCGCTGAATATCCCTTGGCTATCCACCGTTTGAATGTCGCCATCGCCCAGGCCAAAGAAGCCGGCCTGCTGGGCAAAAATATTTTAGGCACCGGTTTTAATTTCGATCTGGAAATTTATCAGGGTGCCGGAGCCTTCGTCTGCGGCGAAGAAACAGCTTTGATGACCTCTATTGAGGGCAAACGAGGCATGCCCCGTCCAAGACCGCCCTTCCCCGCCGTTGCGGGTCTGTGGCAGAAACCCAGTATCCTGAATAACGTGGAAACTCTGGCCAACATCGGGCAGATTGTTCTGCGCGGCGCAGCCTGGTACTCATCCATCGGAACAGAGAAAAGCAAAGGAACAAAAGTTTTTGCTCTCACCGGCGACGTTAATAACGTGGGGTTGGTCGAAGTTCCCATGGGAACCACGCTGGGCACTATCGTTCATGACATCGGCGGCGGCATTCCCAACGGCAAGAAATTCAAAGCGGCTCAGTTGGGCGGCCCGTCCGGCGGCTGTATTCCCATTCAGCACTTGAACGCTTCCGTGGACTATGAAAAAGTCGCTGAACTCGGCGCCATCATGGGTTCCGGCGGCTTGATTGTTATGAATGAAGATAAATGCGCCGTGGACATGGCCCGTTTCTTCATGGATTTCTGTCAGGATGAATCCTGCGGCAAGTGCACGCCCTGTCGTGAAGGCACAAAACGCATGCTGGAAATTCTGACCAATATTACCCAGGGAAAAGGAAAAGAAGGAGATATCGAGCTTCTGGAAGAAATGGCCGTTGTTATCAAAAACGCGGCTCTTTGCGGCCTGGGGCAAACAGCGCCCAATCCCGTATTGAGCACCATCCGTTATTTCCGGAAAGAGTATGAGGAACACATTCGCGATCATCGCTGCCGCGCTGCTGTCTGCTCGGCAATGTTTAAATCTCCCTGTCAGCACACCTGCCCGATTGAAATGGATATTCCTTCTTACATCGCGCTGGTGAGAGCCGGAAGATTTGAAGATGCTTATAAAGTACTTCTGCAGACCAATCCCTTCCCCTCTGTTTGCGGAAGAGTCTGTGATCATAAATGTCAGACAAAATGCCGCCGCGGTAATATGGATGAACCCATTGCCATCAAGTTCCTGAAGCGCTTTATTACAGATAACGCGCCTCGTCCGAAAATCGAAGCGGTACCTGTCACCCGTAAAGAAACAATTGCTGTTGTCGGAGCAGGCCCTGCCGGTCTGACCGCCGCACGTGATCTGGCTCTTCGCGGCTATAAAGTGACTGTTTTCGAAGAACTGCCCAAAGCCGGCGGTATGCTTTACTGGGGCATTCCTTCCTATCGTCTGCCGCGCAATATTCTGGACAATGAAATCGACGATATTCGTAAATTAGGCGTGGATATCAAACTGAAGACACGCATCGGCAAGGATATTCCTTTAGCAAAACTGGAAAAAGATTTCGATTACATCTACCTGGCTACCGGCGCTCACAAAAGCCAGAAGCTGGGCGTGGAAGGTGAAGATATAAAGAATGTTTTCGGCGGTGTGGAATTCCTGCGCGAATTCAATGCCAATGAAGACAAATGGCTCAAAGGCGAAAAAACTCTCGGCAAGAAAGTGGTCGTCATCGGCGGCGGTAACTCCGCCATCGACGCCGCCCGCGTTGCCGTCCGTCTCGGCGCCAGCGTAACCATTCTTTATCGCCGTCTGAAACAGGATATGCCTGCAGCCCAAGAAGAAATTAAAGCCGCCGAAGAAGAAGGAATCAAGATTGAATTCCTGGTTGCTCCACTGAAGATCGAAGGAACAAAGGGAAGGGTCAGCTCCATTACCTGCCAGCGCATGAAGCTGGGCGACTTCGACAACAGCGGGCGCAAGAAACCGGTACCCGTTGCCGGTTCCGAATTCACACTGAACGTGGACGCTGTCATTGCCGCTATCGGTCAGGTTCCGGATATGAGCTTTGTCGATAAAAAATCCGGTGTCGAGATCAACAAGTGGGATTGTTACAACGTCGGCAAAGGTTATCAGTCACGCACCGACAATCCCAAATATTTTGCCGGCGGCGACGCCGTAACCGGTCCGGATACAGTTATTGCCGCAGTCGGCGCCGGACATCAGGCCGCTGATGATATCGACGCAGCCATTCGCACTGCCAACGGCGAACGTCCTTATGAAAAGCCGGCAACGGAAAAAATCGATATTCCTTTAATCATCGACGAAGAATCTGTTGAAGCTCCTCAGATGGCTATGCCGGAAATGTCCGCATCCAAACGCAAAAAGAGTTTTGCGGAAGTGGAACTGGGATTCAAGAAAGCGGACGCCATTAAGGAAGCATGCCGTTGCCTGCGCTGCGATGCGTCTGTTTAATTATTATGGAATTAAAAAGGAGAAAAACTTATGTCAACTGTTAAATTGACTATTGATAATCGTCAGGTAGAAGTAGAAGCGGGGACAACTATTCTGGAAGCGGCCCGCAGTGTCGGGATTAAAATTCCCACTCTTTGCGCATGGACGGAAAGGAATCACACGCCGGGTGCCTGCCGGGTTTGCATGACGGAAGTGGAAGGTCAGCGCAGTCTGATCGCCGCCTGTGTTTTCCCGGTTGCCGAGGGCATGGTTGTTCATACCAATACGGAAAAAGTCCGCCAGGCCAGAAAAATGGTTGTGGAACTCCTGCTGGCCAATCATCCGCAGGAATGCAATTTCTGCGTAAGAAACGGCAGCTGCGAATTGCAGAAAGTAGCGGAATTTGTCGGCCTCAAACAAGTTCGTTTCGAATACACCAAATTCCCCAAGGAAGGCATGATCGACCGTTCCAGTCCTTCCATCGTCAGGGACAGCCGAAAATGCATCGAATGTCACCGTTGCGTCACCGTTTGCGAACAGATTCAGACCGTCAGCGTTTTGACGCCTGCTCATCGCGGCAGTGATGTCAAGGTTGTTCCGGCTTTTGACCTGCCCTTGATCGAATCCAACTGTGTGGCTTGCGGACAGTGCATTCTTGTTTGTCCGGTCGGCGCTCTTTATGAAAAAGATGATGTCGACGCCGTCTGGAAGGCTCTGCAGGATCCGACCAAGCACGTTATCGTGCAGGAAGCACCGGCTATCCGCGCGGCTCTGGGTGAAGAATTCGATATGCCTGCGGGAAGTCTTGTCACCGGCAAGATGATTGCTGCGTTAAGGAGATTGGGGTTCGATAAAGTATTCGATACAAACTTTACCGCAGATCTCACCATTATCGAGGAAGGCAATGAACTGCTCAAGAGAGTCAAGGAAGGCGGCACGCTGCCGATGATCACCTCGTGCTCTCCCGGCTGGATCAAGTTCTGTGAGCATTTTTATCCTGAACTGCTCGGCCATCTGTCCACCTGCAAATCACCCCAGCAGATGTTTGGTGCGCTCGCCAAAACTTACTACGCGGAAACAGCAGGCATCGATCCGAAAGATATCGTTTCTGTATCGATTATGCCCTGCACCGCCAAAAAGTTTGAATGCCAGCGTGAGGAAATGAAGAGCAGCGGGTTCCAGGATGTCGACTATGTCCTGACCACCCGGGAACTGGGACGGATGATCAAAGAAGGCGGCATTGACTTCGTTAATCTGCCCGATGAAGATTACGACGCTCCGATGGGTGAGTACACCGGCGCCGCCACGATATTCGGCGCTACCGGCGGCGTTATGGAAGCGGCTCTGCGTACGGTTTACGCGGTTGTCACAGGCCAGAATCTGCCCAGTCTGGACATCACCCCTGTCCGCGGACTCGAAGGCGTCAAAGAAGCCACCGTGGAAGTCGGTCCGCTTGGAAAAGTGAAAATCGCGGTGGCTCACGGTCTGGGCAATGCCCGCAAGCTGATGGATCTCATTCGCGACGGTAAAGCCGATTATGTCTTTATCGAAGTTATGTGCTGTCCCGGCGGCTGCATCTCCGGCGGCGGCGAGCCTATCCCCACAAACAACGAAATCCGGGTACTGCGATCTGCCGCTCTTTATCAGGACGACGGAAAAGTCCAGAAGAACCGTCAATCGCATGAAAACGAATCGGTTAAAAAGCTGTATGACAAATTCCTGAAAGAACCTCTGGGACACAAGTCGCATAAGCTTTTGCACACCAAGTATGTACAGAGAGGTACTGATGTACCCCACAAAAAAGCTGAATAATCTTTTTTACCGATTTCAATTGTCATAGAAATAAAAAGAGGTTTGTTCTTATGGGGCAAACCTCTTTTATTTTGATCAAACAGTCGGATGGTTATGAACGAAAAAAGAATCGAAAACGACTTTTTAGGATCACTGGAAATCTCTGCTGACGCTTACTGGGGAATCCATACACAACGGGCAGTAAATAATTTTCTCGTCAGCGGCATAAAAGTAAGTGCCCATCTCATCAAAGGTCTGGCTCTGATTAAAAAAGCCTGCTGTCTGGCCAATTCCGCGACCGGTTATCTTTCTGAAGAGAAAGCCCACGCAATCGAAAGTGCCTGCAATGAAATTATTAAAGGAAAGCTCGCCGATCAATTTCCTGTGGACGCGCTTCAGGGCGGTGCGGGAACATCTACCAATATGAATTTAAATGAGGTCATTGCCAACCGGGCTATTGAACTTCTCGGCGGCAACAAAGGTCATTATTTGATGATTCACCCTCTGGAAGATGTCAATCTGCATCAATCCACGAATGATGTTTATCCCACGGCAATAAAAGTTGCCGCAATTTTCAGATTGCGGGATTTATCCGATGCGATTTCCGGTTTGCAGGGAGCTTTTCAGGAAAAGGAAAAAGATTTTGCCGCCATTGTCAAGCTCGGTAGAACGGAATTACAGGAAGCCGTGCCTATTACACTGGGTGCGGAATTCTCCGCATTTGCCGAAGCGTTTTCGCGCGACCGCTGGCGCACATTTAAATGCGAAGAGCGTCTGCGTGTCGTTAATCTCGGCGGCACGGCCGTGGGAACGGGACTTACCGCGCCCCGTAATTACATTTTTATAGTCATTGAAAAATTAAGAGAGGTAACCGGATTGGGTCTTTCCCGCGGCGAGAACATCATGGGCGAAACAGCCCATGCTGACGCCTTCGTCGAGGTATCCGGAATACTGAAGGCTCACGCCGTCAATCTCATTAAAATTTCCAGTGATTTGCGTTTAATGAATTTTCTTGGCGAAATAAAACTGCCGCAATTGCAGGCCGGTTCTTCCATCATGCCC
This sequence comes from Deltaproteobacteria bacterium, assembly GCA_021372815.1. Taxonomy (GTDB): domain Bacteria; phylum Desulfobacterota; class Syntrophia; order Syntrophales; family Smithellaceae; genus Smithella. The sequence continues at coordinate 16,942 of JAJFTS010000022.1, forward strand.
GGTAAAGTCAATCCGGTTTTATGTGAGACAGCCATTCAGACCGGGATCAAGGTCATTGCCAACGACGGCATTATCACTGAAACAGCCGCGCGGGGTACTTTGCAAATTAGTGAATTTCTGCCTTTGCTGGCACATGCTCTTCTGGAATCCCTTGATCTGCTGATTAATATAGACAGGCTTCTGACCGCACATATAAAAGACTTACAGGCTGACAAAAATAAATGCGCCGAATATGTCGATCATTCGCCCATGATCATCACCGCGCTCCTGCCCCAAATCGGTTATGAAAGGGCAACGCAACTGATCACCGAATTTTCGTCAGGCTCTGAAAAAAACATGCGATTGTTTTTAGAAAAAAAACTGGGCAAAGAATTGATTGATAAAATATTATCTCCCTATCAACTGACGGCGCTGGGCTACAAGGATAAAAAATAATGAATAACACACCCAAAGGAAACCGTCTGCATATAGCCCTTCTGGGCCGTACTAACGTGGGAAAATCCAGCCTGATGAATTTGATGCTGGGTCAGGATATCGCCATTACTTCGCCCGTTGCCGGAAC
>JAJFTS010000027.1 GCA_021372815.1 Deltaproteobacteria bacterium
TCCTGATTATGAGCCTCCAGAGTGACAGTCGGTTTTATCTTCTTTTTTGTCAGATATTGAAAAAGTTCGTCAAAAGGAAAGGTGCCGCGGCCCACCGGAAGATGCTCATCCCTCTGTCCGAAATTATCATGCAGATGCAAGTGGCCCAAATATCTTCCGAGTTCTTTGAGCCAGACATTCAAAGGCTCCATGGAAAAAACGTTAAAATGTCCCGTATCAAAACAAAAGCAGATGTTCTCGGATTTCAGCTCATCAAAAAGACGGCGCAGAATACGAGGATTTCTTTCATAGACATTTTCCAGAGCAATAATCATATGATTATCTTCAGACAACGCGGCCAATTCCTTCCATGTTTTAACACTGTACTCCAGCCACAAATCATCGCTTGAAACGTAGTAATCTTCGTCAAAAGAAGCGTGGCATACGATTTTCAATGGACGGAAATACGGCGCCAGATCAAATGCCTGTTTAATTCTGTCAACGCTCGTCCGCCGGATTTTATCATCGAACGCTCCCGGTCGTAAATCAATGAAGGGAGCGTGAAAATTTATTTTCAAACCCGCATCGGCCAGAATCTTCGCTGTTTCCCGACAACGCGGCCTATCCATATTTTGCAAAGCCCAGTGATGAAAATATATTTCGAGATTAAGTTTATTCCGCAAAATCATTTCCAGATATTCAGGCAAAAGATGATACGGCATATGCGCGTGAACTTTGCTGATGATACTCTGCATTACAAAATCCTTTTGACGGTTAATAAATCATATATTTTAAATTGTTATCACAGCTGTCTTTTTTTCACAACAGACAAAACTTTATCGTCAGCAACAATAGAAAAAAATAACGGCATCGGCTTAATTCCTCAATGACTTAAACATTTCGCAAAGCAACCAGTCACAGATATGATCATTTCACCCCTTGACATATTATGAGCATATGCTTATAATATGTCAAAAGGAGTGATTAAAGAAAATGCCCCGTCCAAAATGTCGCCGTCACATCTGCGGAATGCCGGATAAGAATTATTTCAAGCCGCGAGGGATACCCGCAGTGGATTTGGAAGAAGTCGTTTTAACCCTGGATGAATTCGAAGCAATTCGTCTGGCGGATTACGAACAGCTTTATCAGGAAGATGCGGCGGCTAAAATGAACATATCCCGCCAAACGTTCGGCCGGATCATTGAAACGGCGCACAAAAAAATAGCCGACGTTCTGCTCAACGGAAAAGCGCTGAAAATTGAGGGCGGTGAGGTAGCACTGGATGACACAAAAACGTCCTGCCAATCGCAAAGACGAAAGGCAGGCAATAACAACTAATATTTTTTCAAGGAGAAATTTATGAAAATCGCGTTACCATCTTATCAAAATCAAATTGATGAACACTTCGGACATTGTGAGTATTTCACGGTCTTCACCATTGACGAACAGAAAAATATCATGGCCGAAGAGAAAATCGCCTCGCCGGCCGGTTGCGGCTGTAAATCCAACATCGCTCAGGTACTGGCCGAAAAAGGCGTTAAACTGATGCTGGCCGGAAACATGGGACAAGGCGCAGTAAACGTTCTGAACAGCCACGGCATCGATGTTTTACGCGGCTGCTCCGGTAATGTGAAAGCCGTTACGGAAAGCTGGCTTGCCGGAAATCTTTCGGATTCGGGAATTTCCTGCGCGCAACATCAGCACGGCTGCCATGAAAATTAATGTCCATAGCAGCTTTAAACATACAACGACAACCATATGTGGTCAATGCGGGAATAATTTCAATGAGTTTAAAAAAACGTGATTTTGATCAAGACGCGGCTTCGTGGGATGACAACCCCGGGCGCGTCAAATTAGCCAAAGACATCGCCAAGGCGATTGCCGAAGAAATAAATTTAACACCATCCATGGATGTTCTGGATTTCGGCTGCGGCACGGGTTTACTGACCATGCATTTGCAACCCTTTGTCCGTACCATCACGGCCGCAGACAGTTCCCGGGGAATGTTGGATGTCTTAAATACCAAAATCAAAGACAGGAATCTGACTAATGTAAAAACAATTTTTTTGGATATCGGGAAAGACGGCATTATGGAAGGCAGTTTCCATCTGATTACCAGCAGCATGACTTTTCATCACATCAAGGATATCAGACCGGTTCTAAAGCAATTCTACAGCATCCTGCTTCCCGCGGGCAAAATAGGCATTGCCGATCTGGATATTGACAATGGTCTGTTTCATGAAAGCAATGACGGTGTTTTTCACTTTGGTTTTGACCGGAATAGCTTGAGCAATACCTTCAAGGAAGCAGGATTCCGGGATATCAAATGCCGGACGGCAGCTCAAATAACCAAACCGGTTCATGGCGGAGGAAGCAGAGAGTTTACGATATTTCTAATGACCGGATGTAAATAAATTAAACGGATAAAATGATACCTGGAAAGTCTTATATAGAAAAACCATTCCTTATATTTAAGGGCAATATTATCTTTGACACACAAGGTTCCTTGTCTTATACTTCTCGATACAAAAGACGAAGTCATTACCAGTCATTTTGCCCTGCTTCGTCCAATTTTTTATTACGATAAGGAGGCTGTATGGTTTCAAAAATTCTTGTACCGTTAGACGGTTCAAAAACTGCGAAAAAAGCGGCCGAGTATGCGGTTGATCTGGCCAAACAATTGAATGCATCTATTATGATCCTGAATGTTATTGATAAACGCTCACTCGTTGCCCAAACAGTTCCCGCATCGAAAACGGCAATGCACACCATAGAGCCTATTGAAGATTATCTGAGAGAAGTTGCCGAAAAGCACATTGGAGAAATATTGAAACTGTGCGACAAAAACGGCGTCGTATCTGAAATGTCCATCAAAAAGGGGCATCCTGTAAAAGAAATTTTGAAAGCGGCTAAGAAATATAAAGCAGACCTTATTGTGATGGGTTCCCATGGAATAAGCGCCTTATCGGCGACAGTGCTGGGCAGTGTTTCCTACGGAGTTATCCACAACGGTAAAAATATTCACGTGCTCATTATAAGAGGCTGATTGAAAACAGTTGACGTTGTTTATCATGATTATCCACGGATGGACGCCGGAATGTTTTATGGAACATCCGGCACGCACCTGAGCGCCGGACGGAATTGCGATGTTTAGATGTCTCGTCAATTACCGCCGTAAAAAACTTATCCGGAAACCGTTTCCTCCCGCCTGGGAGGATATCATACGGCGTAATGTCGCCCATTACCGCCTGTTGGATGATATTGAACGTACACACCTGCGTAAACTCATCCTGGTTTTTATCGCCGAAAAGTATTGGGAAGGCTGCGGCGGACTGGAACTGACTGATGAAATCCGCGTCACTATTTCTGCGCAGGCCTGTCTGCTTCTTCTCGGTGTGCCTCACAATTACTACCATAATGTCCAAACTATTCTTGTTTATCCTTCCACAGTGATACCGCCTCCGCGCAAACTCGGTTTTTTTGAGACAGCTCTGACGCCCCTGGAGAATTCCCATCCCATTATCGGGCAGGCATTTCAGCAGGGACCTGTCATCATCATTTGGGATGCAGCGCTGCACGGCGGCCGCCATCCCGAATCAGGTCATAATGTTGTCTATCATGAATTTGCCCACAAACTGGATATGCTGGACGGGGCTGCTAACGGTACGCCGCCGCTGCGGAACAGAACCGAATACCGTGACTGGGTGGAGACTTGTTCCCGCGAATACCTGCGCCTCAGGCATGATGTAGAACACGGCAAAGATACCTTTATCAATGCATATGGCGCGACAAGCGAAGCCGAATTCTTTGCCGTGGCCACGGAACAGTTCTTCGACCGGCCTTTGTTGATAAAAAAAGAGGCACCTGATCTTTATCGTGTTCTTAAAGAATACTACCGTCAGGATCCGGCACTGCGCGCGCAGAAAACAACAGAAAGGTAATAGAAATATCAGCTCTTATGCATATTATATATAATTTAGCAAATGGGCCATAATCATCAAGCTTAACCATTTATCTTCCTAAACAATTTTCATTGTAACGTTGTCAATTTTATCCATTTATGGCATATACTATATCAATAAAAAAATTGAACAGGAGGTTCATTTGCCGGCCAAAAAAAATTTAACCAGAGAGCGCCTTATTTTGTGCATCAATGCCACTTTGCAAAGAAAAGCGAAAGAAATCGTTGTCTTGAACTTAAAAGAAATTTCCGCGTTTACCGACTATATGATTATCTGCAGCGGATCATCGGAGCGGGAAGTCCAGGCCATCGCCCAAGCGATTCAACAATATTTAAAAAAAGCGAAAATCAGTCCTTTGGGAGTCGAAGGCGAAGCCAACGG
>JAJFTS010000036.1 GCA_021372815.1 Deltaproteobacteria bacterium
CTGGCAGTGATTCTTTCCTCAACGGCGTTTTCCCAGGAGGACATTGTCGTTTATCCTCCCTTGCCTGCCGACTACACGTCCATTCGGGTTTTCGACAACCAGGGATTATTTGTTGGTCGGATCCTGTCGGAAAAGCGTTACTCTGTCGGGATCAATCAAATTCCGGTTTTCCTGCAACAAGCCCTTATTGCGATCGAGGATGCCCGTTTCTATGAGCATGGTGGAATTGATGTGCGGGGAATTGCCAGGGCCATGGCCAAGGATGTGCTCAAGGGACGAATGGCCGAAGGCGGTTCGACTATCACCCAGCAACTCATAAAGAACCGATATTTTCACGGGGAAAAGACTATCGAGAGAAAAGTCCGGGAAGGAATACTGGCCATTGAATACGAACGGAAATATACGAAGAAGCAGATTCTGGAAATGTATTTCAACGAAGTCTATTTTGGTAATGGGGCTTGGGGCATTGCTCAGGCTGCCCGCTTATATTTTGATAAGCCCCCTCAAGACTTGAACAACATTGAATGCCTTCTTCTGGCCGCAACTCCCAAGGCCCCGACTCGCTACAATCCTTTAGGGGATCCGGCAATGATTGCCAAACGGAAAAACCAGATTTTGAAACAGATGGTAAAACTAAAAATGATCACGGCCAGACAGGCGCAAAATCTTCGAGCCAGTCATGGCACCGTAATGAAGACAGGAGATGCTCCGTCTTATTTAGCATATGTCCGCTATAAACTCATCGAGCAATACGGACCGGAGATAGTTGATCATGGCGGATTGGACGTCATCACGGCTATGGATTTGCCGATGCAGCGGCTGGCCGAGCAAACGCTGCGGGAAAGCGTGCGGCGCATCTCTCCTCAGCTTCAAGGCGCCTTATTGTCATTAGATCCTAACACGGGTGACGTTTTAGCGGCTGTGGGCGGAATTGATTTCGTTCAAAATCCCTACGATCGGATTTTTTTCGCAAAACGGCAGCCCGGCTCGGCCATTAAACCCCTCATTTATGCGGCGGCCTTGGAAAAAGGGTATATGGCGAGTACTATTTTCAATGATTCCCCCGTCGCCTACAACCGGGGAAACGACGAAATGTGGACCCCCCAAAACTATGGCAGAGAACACTACGGGGATTTAAGCCTCCGGCAAGCCCTGGCGTACTCGAACAACATCATTTCTGTAAAACTCCTTGATGCAATCGGTGTTCCCTATTTTGTTGATTTCGCCGCCAGAATGGGATTGACGCTGCGCAGCCCCAATGATCTTTCTCTGGCTTTGGGCACCGAGGAAGTTACCCTGCACGACCTTGTCTCAGTATATACCGCCCTGGCAAATGGCGGCCTGCGACCACAAACCAAGGCTATCCTCCGCATTTATGACCGCAATAGCAAAACATGGACAGAAACACCTCCGGCCATAACTACGGTTGTCTCTCCAGCCACCGCTTTTGTAACAACTCAGATGCTGAAGGATGTCCTAACCTACGGCACCGCCAAAACCCTGAAAACTTTTGCCCTTAAACGGCCGGCCGCAGGAAAGACGGGCACGACAGATGATTACAGGGATGCCTGGTTTATCGGTTATACCCCCCAGGTTATCACTGGTGTCTGGGTCGGCTATGACAAGCCGAGGCCGGGAGGGCCGGGCTTTACAGGTGGGGCCATCTGCGCTCCCATCTGGGAAAGATTCATGCGTGGGGCTCTGGCAAAGAAACCAGTAGTGGACTTTGCGAAGCCGGATACGGTCGTATCACTCATGATCGACCCGACGACAAATCAATTAGCTACATCTCTCTGTCCTGAAAAGAGGGAAGAATTCTACATTAAGGATACTCAGCCAACCAGACTTTGCGAGAAACACTCAGGCACCGATACACAACCAATCGCCCCGCAATAGGTATTAGCGATAGTTTTCATTATAAAAAACATGTCATCATGCTGTGCAAATCCGGCGGTATTCGGGCAGGTCAAGGAAAATCTCCGTTTTTCTCTTGAAATTTCTTATCATGGATGTCACCAGAATTCCCCAGAAAATACAACAATAAGCCACTCATCAGACATGAGGAGGGGCAGGAACTTTATTCGGGCAAATAATTGAGTATACTGTCCCTCGAATTGACGAACTTCAGCGGCAAAAGGCAGGCAGACCGCCCAAAAAGGCATAGGAATAATTAGTGGCTGTCCCTAATTTTACACATAGCCGATACGAGGAAGGGCAGGAACTTTAACTTTCCGCTGTGCCCCGACGGAAGGAAGATAAAAACCGGTAAGGCCTCCCCGGATTTCTTTCTGCGCGAAAAAAGGATTGATGATAGTATCAAATGATGCTATCATCAGAACGTATGAAACCACCGTATGAAATTACGAATAAAATCTTATCGCTTTACGGGCAAATCACCGAAAATCTCGGTTTATGCAAGAGCCTGTTACTGGTTAAACCTGAAGCAAGATTAAGACGGGAAAATCGCATCAAGACCATACACTCGTCGCTGGCGATTGAGGGCAACTCCCTGGCCATTGAGCATGTTTCCGCTCTATTGGAAAATACAAGGGTGATCGGCCCTAAAAAAGATATTCTTGAAGTTCAGAATGCTATTAAGGCTTATGATCGACTCTCAAAATTTAATCCTTATTCAATGAATGACTTCCTGAAAGCTCATAGTATATTGATGAATGGGTTGGTAGAAGAAGCCGGTAAATTCAGAAGAAAACAGGTTGGTATCTTAAGAGGTCCGGAAGTTCAACATGTGGCGCCCGGTCACAGCAGGGTTTCCGGTTTAATGAATGATCTGTTCGAGTACATTAAAAAAGAGCCGGATATTGCTATCATTAAAAGTTGCGTCTTTCATTATGAAGTGGAATTTATTCATCCGTTTATGGACGGCAATGGACGCATGGGAAGATTTTGGCAAACCAGGCTTCTCATGGAAGAAAATCCCATATTTGAATATGTTCCCATCGAAGAAACCATTAAAAACAATCAGGAACAATACTATAAAACTCTGACAGAATCCGACAACTCAGGCCGGTCAACAGTTTTTATTGAGTTTATGCTGGAAGCCATTAACAAGTCCCTTCGAAAAACCATTGAAGAATCTCATCCTGGAAATATAGACTATCAAAAAAGAGCGGAGGCCGCGCTATTAATGCTTGACGGTTGGTTTGACAGAAAAGAATATATGAAGATTCATAGAGGTATTTCCACCGCCACAGCAAGCCGTGATCTCAAACAACTTCTTAAAGACGGAAAAATTGAATCTTCCGGTGCGGGAAGAATGACGAAATATAAGAAAAGAACCTGATCATAAGGTATAATTAGTGGCGGTCCCCAATTATCCGTGTTATGACAATGCAAAGGAAAAATTCAACCATGAAATCACGAGCGAGAGAAATCCTTGATAACATCCTAGAAAAGGGCGAACCCGCAATCAACGCTTTTATATCAGACCGCGAATCCGAAAGTCTCTTTCTAGATTTCAAGCGGTCAACTGACAATGGCAGTGGTAAAAAATTACATGTGAATGATAGAGCAAATTTAGCAAGGGCGATTTCGGGTTTTGGCAATTCTGAGGGGGGAGTCGTAGTATGGGGCGTTGATTGTAGAGAAGGGGAAGACTATGCCGATGTTGCCTGCGCAAAATTTCCGTTATCGGACGCAAGGAAGTTCTTGAGTTGGTTAGAGGGAGCTGTCTCTTCAGCTACAATTCCTCAGCACTCCGGTGTTGAAAACTTTGCCGTTCTTTCCAGTGATGGTAAAGAAGGATTTGTAATTACATATATTCCCTCAAGCAACTATGCGCCACATCAAGTCATTGCCTCCGGCAAAGGGCAATACCAGTATTATATAAGGTCTGGCTCGGATTTTATGCCGACACCTCATGCCGTGTTATCTGGCCTGTTCGGACGTCGGCCTCAACCAAGAATATTTCAAATGTTCGTAGCGGCCCCCCCTAAGATCAAGGAATCGGACACCTCACAGATCGAAACCACTTTGGGCGTTCTGATTGCTAACGGAGGGTTAGGAATCGCCAGTGACCTATTCATGTCCCTAAAATTCTTATCAGTACCTGGCAAGAATTGTCGCCTGGCTATCCAACCGCCCGACATGGATAATTGGACAGTATGGTCTTTTCTGGAAGTTCACTTCACTGCTCTAAGTAAAGACAACATAAAGCTTCCCCCTGATGTCTCATTGCAGCCTTTTACAATAATCCTATCGATAAAACCACCTTTCGACAAAGATCTTAGAATTGAAGGTCTATGTGGTTGTGGGCAATCTCCGTCGTTCAACTTTACTATTGAAAACTCACCCAAGGTGATTGGAGAGTTATATGACGAATTTATTCTGAAACACTCCCAACAGAAACTCCCTGATTGGTCGGCAGTTCATGAAGCATTCGATTTTTGGAATATTGGTGAGAAATCAAAACTAGCAAAAGAAGCTTATACATGAACTATTTTTAGGCCAGTAAATTGTTCGTGAAATTAAGTCATAACCATCGGTACGACCAGACCTAAATGCAGGCGGGTCAACCGAACCCCCGTTAAATTTAATTAAGTATGAAACGTATCGATTCATTCACACCGAAAAAGCAGCACTTTATTCCCCAATTCGTTCTAAAGAATTTCACATCTGGAAAGAAAAAGCGGGTGTTTGTTTTTGACAAACATCGAAAAGTAGCTCACGCATCTTCAGTGCGAGACTCGGCGTGTGAAAAAGGTTTCTATAACATTAATATCGACGGTGAAGAGTACACTATCGAAAATAAGCTTGCTTCCTTGGAAAGCATTTCTTCAAAGGTTATCTCCACAGTAGTACAGCAAGAAACATTAGCAAATATCAATCCGGCTGAATTTAAGATTTTTTCTCTTTTCTGCGCCGTGCAGCTCCTCCGAACACCGATGCAACGAGAATTTAATCAACAGTTTCAAGATGCCATTATAGATTGGATAAATAGGCAAGGCGGTGATGTTGAACAAATTCAAAATTTCAAAGTTTTAGACGAAGCTGGAATTAAGCAAAGTCATATCCATAACATCAATTCATTAGCCATCAAGTTTTCGGAACACTTTCGTGATAAAGCTTTAATGTTAGTAAAGGCCCCTGCGGGACACGAATTTTTTATTTCTGACAACCCCATTACAATGTACAACCATATTGAGACGCCAGGAAGAGGAAATCTAGGTCTAGCACTAGACGGCATAGAAATAAATATACCACTGAGTAAAAAACTGTCTTTAACTTTCGCGTGCCCTAAAATGATTAATGAAATAATCCATGCAGTGAAAAAATACGAACAATTTCATTCATTCGGATTTGCAACATCAAGGGACACACGTGGGGCTGAAGAACTTGTCTATGCTATCGAATCAGGGAATGCGACAGAGCTTAAACCTGAAAATATCCAATTTTACAATTCGCTGCAGGTTATTCAATCATCACGATTTGTTTACTCTGCAAAAGACGATTTTTCACTAATTATTGACATGTTAAAGACTAACCCTGAATGTAAGTATTCACCAAAATTACAGTCAAATTAGTATTTAACAAAAGCAATATACTCAATCGCTACGCTCCTGGTTATTTTTTCGTTGCACCTTTCAAATGGTAATTTTCATTATTTTAAACACCTGAGACCGAACAGTTGTAGGTTAACTACGTATACAGCACAACAGTAAAATTCGGATAAGCTCTTATTCTTATACCATTTCGATTTCAAAGGATAACGCGGCGGCAAGGAGGAGGCTCCGCAGGCGTATATGATAATACGTTGAGGACGCCGACGACGCTGCCAACAAAGTTAGCCGAAGAAAGCGGAACGGTATAACACATCCGTTATTGACAGCATCCCTCACCATATGAAATAAAGCACTCAATTAATATTATTGGAGAGAGAAATTGCCCGGTCCGACGCAGGATATCCGGCAAATCAGGCAGAATCTCGATTCTGTCATGATTGCCGATTATTATAATATTGTCCGCCAGCTCAAGAGCATCGAAGTTCATAAAGCCGGGGACGAAAAATCGGTTTTCAGAAAATTAGGCTATCTGAAAAGAATCGTCGGTATTTCCAGCACTCGTTATAGCGGCAGAAAGAAAAATGCTCCGGCGGTTCAGTTTCCGCAAAACCTCCCGATCATCGCGAAGAAAAGAGAGATTATTGAAAGCATTCAAAAACATCAGGTCACGATTATCACAGGCGAAACCGGTTCGGGAAAGACAACGCAAATTCCTAAAATGTGTCTGGCCGCAGGTCTGGGCCTGCGGGGCATGATCGGCCTCACACAGCCAAGGCGTCTGGCCGCGGTCAGCATTGCCCAGCGCATTGCCTCGGAACTGGGCGAGGAATGCGGCCGATCCGTCGCCTACAAAATCCGCTTTGAAGAAAAAAGCTCCGCCGAACCTCTCATTAAAGTCATGACCGACGGAATCCTGCTGACGGAAACAGTCAGGGACCGCGACCTGCTGGCCTACGATACTTTGATTGTCGATGAAGCTCACGAACGCAGCCTGAATATCGATTTTATTCTGGGCTACCTGCGAACACTGCTTGCCCGGAGAAAAGATTTGAAAGTCATCATCACCTCCGCCACCATCGATACGGAAAAATTTTCCGAAGCTTTCAATCACGCGCCGGTCATCAAGGTATCCGGCCGAATGTTTCCGGTGGAAGTGCGCTATCGTCCGCTCGATCCGGTCAAGGAAGAAAAAGGCGAAACCACTTATATTGATGAGACCGTGGCCTGCGTGGAGGCATTGCAGCGCGAACGGCGTTATGAAGATATTTTGATTTTCATGCCCACCGAGCAGGATATCCGGGAGACCTGCGGGCTTTTGTCCAAAAGATGTTCCGGCCTGGTTTTGCCCTTGTACGCGAGACTGTCCGGTTCCCAGCAAAGACTGATCTTTAACGCCGCCGAGGAGCAGAAAATCATTGTCGCCACCAATATTGCGGAAACGTCGCTGACGATTCCCGGCATTAAATATGTGATTGACGCGGGACTCGCGCGCATCCTGGAATACAATCCCCGCAGCCAGACCACCGGCCTGCCGATCAAGCCGATATCGATGAGCAGCGCAGAGCAGCGGAAAGGACGCTGCGGCCGCGTGCAAAACGGCATCTGCATCCGGCTCTATTCTCAGGAGGAATTTTCCCAGAAACCGCTTTACACGCCGCCGGAGATCATGCGCTCCAATCTGGCCGGCGTCATTCTGCGCATGCTGTCGCTCAATCTGGGCGTGGTCCATTCGTTTCCGTTTGTCGACAAACCGCAACCCAAGAGTATCCGCGACGGCGTTGATATCCTGCGCGATCTGGGAGCGCTGGCCAAAGACGACAGCGCCGAAGAAACGAATCAATACATGCTGACGGATACGGGTCGCAGGATGGCCGAGTTTCCGCTGGACCCCCGCGTATCCCGCATGCTGATCGAAGCGCAAAAGGAAAACTGCATCAATGAAATCGCCGTGATTGCCGCCGCCCTGAGCATTCAGGACCCGCGTGAACGTCCGTATGAAAAAGCCGATGAGGCATCCAAAATCCACGCGCAGTTCGCGCATCCGGAGTCGGATTTTCTATCATTTCTAAATATCTGGAACCGTTATCACGGCTCTCTGGAGAATTCACCATCGCAGGGCAAACTGAGAAAATTCTGCCGCGATCATTTTCTTTCCTACAGGAGAATGATCGAATGGCGTGACATCTATCATCAGATACTGGACATTATCGACGGAAATTATAAAACGGCGAAGGGCAAAAAGCACGTCAAGATTGAAATAAACCAGGAAATTTCCGATAAAATTCATCGCTGTATTTTGAGCGGCTATCTTTCCAACATCGCCCGGAAGAAAGAGAAAAATTTTTACAACGCGGCCAAGAGCAGAGAGGTGATGATTTACCCCGGTTCCGGTTTGTTCAACCGCGCGGGGCAATGGATTGTGGCATCGGAAATCAGCCTGACCTCGCGGGTCTTTGCCCGCAATATCGCCAACATCCAGAGCGATTGGCTGGAGAAGCTGGGCGGGGAAAACTGCCGCTATACGTATGCCGCCGCTCACTGGGAAAAAAGTCGCGGACAGGTGGTCGCCCTGGAAAAGGTGACACTTTTCGGTTTAACGATTGTGGAAAGCCGTCCCGTTGCTTATGAAAGAATCAACGCCGAAGAAGCCAAATCGATATTTATCCGGGAAGCTCTCGTCACCGGCGAAGTTGCCCGGCGGATTCCCTTTCTGGAACACAACCTGTCTTTATACGAGCGTGTCCAAACGATGGAGGAAAAGCTGCGCCGGCGCGGCATTGTCGCCGATGAAGAAACCATTGCCAATCTTTATGAACAAAGACTGCCGGTGCTTTCCGATATCCGGTCGCTGCTGAATCTCATCCGGGAAAAAGGCAGTGATCAATTCCTGCGCTTCCGGGAAGAGGAATTGATTGCCCATGAACCCGATCTTGATGAAATAGCGCAATACCCCGATCAGATTAAAATCGGGGACGCGGCTTTGCGCTGCCGTTATAATTTTGAACCGGGTAAAAAGGATGACGGTGTCACCGTCAAAGTACCTCTGGGTTTTCTCTCCAAAGCCGCAACGGAAAACGTCGACCGCCAATTGCCTTCCTTATTAAAGGAAAAGGCCGTTCACCTTCTGAAGTCGCTGCCCAAATCAATCCGTCTGAAGTTGCCGCCGCCCGCGCAAATCGTGCAGTTGTTCCTGAAAGACGAGTCGTCTTTAAACAAGCCTTTAATTCAGGCGCTTAGCCAGTTGCTGCTCGATCAATACAAGGTGAAGATTTCCAGGAATGACTGGGCAACGGAAAAACTGCCGGATTACCTGAATATCCGTTACAGCGTTATTGATGAAAAGGGAAACGAAATTAAAGAAAGCCGGGACATCAATCTGCTGCAAAAAGAACTGGCGGACACCGTTAATACGTCGGCCATGGAAAAAATCAAGGGCAACTGGGAAAAAGATGGAATCACCAGTTGGGATTTTGGAGAATTGCCGCAGCAGATTCCGCTTCGGGGAACTCACGGCCTGATCGGTTACGCCTATCCGGCGCTGACGGTTAACGACGGCTCGATTAATGTTCGGCTTTTTGCCGACGAGAAGCAAAGCACCCTCCATCATTCAAGGGGCGTCGCGGTTCTCTATGAAATTCACTTTGCCAATTTGCTCAAGCAATTCAAAAAAAATGTTGCTTTGACCTCCGCGATGAAGACCCTCGCGGAAAATATCGGCGCACCCAAACAACTGGAACAGTCCATCATCAACCGGGTCAAAAAGGATTTGTTTTTCAAGCCGTGGCGAAGACGCGAAGAGTTTAACGCTCATACCGATTATTTGAACATCCAAATTCTCCCTTACGGCCAGCAGGTGATTGTCTCCATCGCGCCTGTGCTGAAAGCTTTTGCCGATACCTGTGAATGCTTGCAGAAGCTCATGAAGAAGAATACCGGCAATAATCCCGTCCTGCAATTTCTCAAGAATATCCGGGTGGAGCTGCAGAACCTTGTGCCCATCGATTTTCCCGAGCTTTATACCTTCGACCGGATGAAAGAATTGCCGCGTTACTGCAAAGCTCTTGCTCTCAAAGCCGAGCGGGGAAGCCTCAATCTGACCGCTGCAGAAAAGAAATTGCGGGAGATATTGGTTTATTCGGGGAAGCTGCATGTAATGATTACACCGGAGGAAAGTGATTCCAAGGTGCAGCGAACCGGAATCCGGGAAATCAACCGGTTTAAAGAGGACATTACAATGGATTGTCCGGAAGAAAAGAAAACCCTAATTGAAGAATTATTCTGGATGATTGAGGAATACAAGGTATCGCTGTTCGCCCAGGAACTCAAAACGCCTTATCCTGTCTCACCGAAGAAGCTGAATCAATTGATTGAAGAGATTGAAAAATATTAATGAATTATCCCTTCTCCTGGAGAAACTTATCCGCCCATTTCGATTCTGTCCCTTTTACAGTCATTAACTTCTATGGTCACATGCGCCAATTCAGGTACTTTGGCCAGACGCGTTTTATAGTCTTCCAGGGAATAATTATTCCCTGTTACCAGAGACACAATACAGGCATATTTGTTT
>JAJFTS010000042.1 GCA_021372815.1 Deltaproteobacteria bacterium
CTTGCATGATTGTTTGTTCATCGGAGAACTTTCTCTGGACGGCAGCATCAAAGGCGTCAACGGTGTTTTGTCCGTTACCTTCAAGGCCAAAGAAATGGGAATAAGATCTGTTTTTGTTCCCGAAGAGAACGCCGCCGAAGCGGCTATGGTGGAAGGAATAAATGTCATATCCATCAAAACGCTGCCGGATGTCGTGGAGTTTCTGGAAGGCCGGAAGAGCATTGAGCCGTTGTCTCTGGATATGGATAAAATTTTTCAAAAAACAAATAGATACGATCTGGATTTTAATGAAATAAAAGGGCAGAAGCAGGCCAAAAGAGCTCTGGAGATTGCGGCAGCCGGTGGTCATAATGTTTTAATGATCGGCCCTCCCGGATCCGGAAAAAGCATGCTGGCCAAAAGATTGCCGACAATTTTGCCGGACCTCTCCTTTGATGAAGCTATTGAAGTTACGAAGGTATTTTCCATAGCCGGTTTCCTGAATAAGGATGAAACTTTGATGGCGGTGCGCCCTTTTCGTTCGCCGCATCATACTATATCCGATGCCGGTCTAGTCGGCGGTGGTCAGACGCCGCGTCCGGGAGAGATAAGTCTTGCCCATCTGGGTGTTCTTTTTCTGGATGAACTGCCCGAGTTTAAGAAAAACGCGTTGGAAGCTTTGCGTCAGCCGCTGGAGGACGGTACGATAACAATTACCCGCTCGTCGGTGACCGCCTCTTTTCCATCGAAATTCATGCTGGTGGCGGCAATGAATCCCTGTCCCTGCGGTTATTTCGGCGACCGTGTCCACACGTGCCGCTGCGCGCCGCAGCAGATCCGCCGGTATCAGTCCAAAATATCGGGGCCGCTTCTGGACCGGATAGATTTGCATATCGAAGTGCCTTCGGTTAAATATCGGGCTCTATCCGAAAAAGAAACCGGTGAATCCTCCGCAGACGTCAAAAAGCGCGTCAGCTGTGCCCGTGATCTGCAGAAAAAACGTTTTGGCGCAAACGGTGTTCTTTGCAACGCCGGGATGACGGAAAAGCAAATCCGTAAATTTTGTCAGATCGATGAAGAATCGCACAAGCTGATTGAAATGGCCATTGAAAAACTGGGATTGAGCGCCCGGGCGGTAAACAGAATATTGAAGGTTTCCCGCACGATTGCCGATTTGGAAAATGATCAATCGATCAGGACTTCTCACGTCGCCGAAGCAATCCAATATCGAAGTCTTGATAGAGGATTAATTTAGTGCTATGTCAAAAGAAAATTTTTAATGCCAGACCGACTTCCGAATAATTTGAAAAAGGCAGCAGCCTGGAGAAAGAGGCATTTATGGAAATTAAAATAAAAAAAGCACCGTTGAAAAACAGAAAAACCAAACCCGTCGACGAATCCAAACTTGGTTTCGGTAAAATATTCACCGACCATATGTTTACGATGAAATACAAAGAGGGGAAAGGCTGGCATGATGCCGTCATTGAACCCTACCATCTTTTAAAGCTTGATCCCACGGCCATGTGTTTGCATTACGGCCAGGAAATTTTTGAGGGATTGAAGGCCTATCGGAGTCAGGACGGATCAATTTATCTTTTCCGCCCGACAGAAAATATCAAAAGGATGAATGTGTCTGCCGAAAGGCTCTGCATGGCTCGGATTGATGAAGACCTTTTTATGGAAGGCATGAAAAAACTGGTCCTTCTGGAAAAAGACTGGATTCCCAAGGGGGTGGGTACTTCCCTTTATATCCGGCCCACGTTGATTGCCACGGAGGCGGCTCTGGGAGTTCATCCGGCCAATGAATATCTCTTTTTTATTGTCGTTGGGCCGGTGGGTGCCTATTACGCCAGTGGTTTTGCTCCGACCAAAATCTACGTCTCCGAGGAATATGTGCGGGCTGCACCGGGCGGTACAGGATATATTAAATCGGCAGGTAATTATGCCATGAGTCTTTACGCCAGTCGTATTGCCAGTAACATGGGCTATACGCAGGTGCTGTGGCTGGATGCGCGGGAAAATAAATATGTGGAAGAAGTGGGTACCAGCAATATCTTTTTCGTGATTGGCGATGAACTGATCACACCGCCGCTGCATGGAACCATACTGCCCGGTGTGACGCGTAATTCAGTTATTCAATTAGCGACTCACCTGGGGGTGAAGGTTAAAGAGAGGCCGTTAGCCATGGATGAAGTGGTTGAGGCTATTGAAAAAGGAACTCTCAAGGAATCTTTTGCCTCGGGTACAGCTGCCGTTATTTCACCGGTTGGACAAATTTATTTTCATAATAAAGAGTATCTTATTAACGGGGGGAAGACCGGAGCGCTTGCTGAAAAATTGTTTAATGAAATATTGAAAATTCAGTACGGATTGGCTGAAGATCCTTTCGGTTGGCGTGTCAAAATATCAGACGGGAAAAAGAGCTGAGCTGGAGAAAATTAATAAATTCCTCTTGTCTGCGGGCACTTTGCCGTGTATTCCACAAGACTGTGGAAATGGTTGTTGATAACTCTGTTTATAATCTCTGTAAGTACGTAATTGTTACGATTTTACACCAGATTGCACAAGGTTTGTGCAATTAAAATAGTCAATGTAATCAATAACTTATTAATATAGCTTTTTAGCGTCATCACTTATATCGCGTGGATAGAGAAAGATATAAACTCCAAAGGAAAAAGTGTGCCGGAGAAGGCCGGTTTTTTTATAAAAAATGGCAAAAAAAATTTTCAAAATAAATAAGCTATTTACGACCGTATGGATTGGTCTTGGCCTTATTTTATCGCTGTTATCTGTGCCTGCTTGTGTTTTTTCTGAAGAACTTCCAACTGTTGACGATATCGTGCAGAATCTGCAGCTCTGTTATGAGAAAACAAAAGACCTGAAAGCCGGCTTTACTCAGGAAGTAACCGTGAAATCGATTAAGAAAACTCAGAAGGAAGAAGGCCGCGTATTTTTCAGGAATCCGAAGAATATGCTCTGGGAATACACCAAACCGAAAGGAAAAAAACTGGTCATCAACCGTCAGACGTCCTGGCTCTATCTTGCCAATGAAAAGGTTGCTTATAAGCAGAAGTCGGAAAGTATTTTTCAGTCCGGATTATTAATTAAATTTTTTGCCGGAACCGGAAAATTAAAGGATGATTTTGTTGTCAGGTATGCTGAGCCGAAAGCTCTGGATAAGGATGGAAATTATCTGCTTGTGCTTACCCCGAGAGAGAAAACGCCCGCCTGTTCTTTGGTGAGACTTACCATTGACAAAGATAAATTTTATATATTGCAGCTTAGCTTTGATGACGCTTTAGGCAACTCTACCACACTGAAATTTTCCAATATTGATTTGAACACGGGGCTTACGGAAAAATTTTTCCGGTTTCAGCCGCCTAAGGGTGTAGAAGTTTTTGAAATGCCGTAGGGGCTGTGTGAAAAATGCCCATATGCTGCGTTGCGCTCCGTTCGCGTCACTGCGACCTACGAAAAAGTAGGCCTCACTCCGCGATACTCGCGCGCCTTGCCTCTGAACATCCCGTATCAAGTACGGGACAAGTTTTTGAACAGCCCCTAAGTTGTTTTTTAATAAATAAATTTATTCATAATTTTTTATTTTCTGAAAATTTAGTAAGATTACACTAAAATTCAAAAATAATTAAAAGAGTATATAGGTGCTTATCCGTATGAAAAACGTCCAAATAATCATAGTCCTGCTTATGGTTCTACTTCTCTCGGCATGCCAAGAGAAAATGTCCCCACTTGTTGAAGGTTCGGTTATGTACAAATCACAAGACGGTTTGTGGGTTAAAAAGTCTCTAACACAACAACAACTCCAAGCTCTTTCTTTATGGTTAGTTCGCAATAGCTCAAAATGGGGGCGCTGTTTCATCACTCCACCTAGTCAAACGCTTAGCATCTCTCTAAAACATGCAGATGGAAGTTCAAGTTATTTGGCTCAACTAAACTTCACTAATTCTCAAACCACGTTGATGGCCAGTCACCTGAGCGGGAGCAATTTGAGCGATCAGCCATGTGCATTACAGTCTTTCTCTGAAAGCGAAATAGATGCACTGCATAAAGCAATTGATGTCTCTCGATAAATACGAGGCGACGAACTAATTGTTTCATCGGAACTGCTTTAAGAGGCAAATGCCAGTAAATTCTAATACTTTCTTTGCAGAGTTCTCCGCGGCTTGCCGCGGGGAGTTTCAATTTTATCCACTTAAATAGACCATCCCTATTAATCGAATGGATTGTCTTTGTCAAAGTCCGGGGTCAGGTCGTCGTCGTTGACTTCCTGGATGAAAATATTATCGAAACCCAACTTTAGGGCATAGTCCGTGACTTGTTCATATTCGCTTTTGGTGATTCGACGTTTCAATACCGGATGATTGCGGACTTTGGCAATCGGCGTGTATTGCGACATCAGGCTTAAAAAGACATTTTGAGAAATTTCGTTTCTGATTAATCTTAAAACTTCTTTGGAATTTTCAATTCTGCCGGGTAGAACCAGATGGCGGATAATCATGCCCTTTTGAGCCACGCCGTCTTTTAATTCCAGGTCGTCGCCGACCTGGCGCACCATTTCTTTGATCGAATCCAGGGCGAAACGCGGATATCCCGGCGCGGAAGAAAACTCAACAGCATCTTCCTCCAGGCCGTATTTGAAATCCGGCAGATAAATATCCACCATGTCTTGCAGCATCCGGATAACGCTT
>JAJFTS010000077.1 GCA_021372815.1 Deltaproteobacteria bacterium
CGTCGCCGAACCGGTCACGATATCGCCTCCGGCATAAATGCCTTCACGGCTGGTCAGCCCCGATTCATCTTTGGTGACAATGTATCCCCGTTTGTTTGTTTCCAGATTCGGTGTGGTTGCCGGAACAATCGGATTGGCCATGGTGCCCACGGCGACAACAACGGTATCCACATCAATGACGAATTCGGATCCTTTGATAGGAACAGGGCTTCTTCGTCCCGATGCATCGGGTTCGCCCAGTTCCATTCTGATGCATTTCATGCCGGTTACCCAGCCGGCTTCGTTGCCGATATATTCCACCGGATTGTGCAGCATCAGGAATTCCACGCCTTCTTCCTGCGCATGATGGACCTCCTCTTTCCGGGCGGGCATTTCCACTTCGGTGCGGCGGTAAATGATCATCGCTTTTTCGGCGCCGAGCCTTAAAGCCGTGCGGACGGAATCCATCGCCACGTTGCCGCCGCCAACCACGGCGACTCTCTTGCCGCGGACAATCGGCGTATCGTATTCGGGGAACAGATAAGCCTTCATCAGATTTGAACGCGTCAGATATTCATTGGCCGAATAGATGCCCATCAGGTTTTCTCCGGGAATGTTCATGAACACCGGAGCGCCTGCGCCCACACCGATAAACACGGCGTTGAATCCTTCGGCAAATAGTTCATCAATGGTTTTGGTGCGGCCAATGACAAAATTGGTTTCTATTTTGACGCCCAGCTTTTTCAGATATTGTACTTCCGCTTCGACAATCGCTTTGGGCAGACGGAATTCCGGAATACCATAAACCAGCACGCCGCCGGCTTTATGCAGAGCCTCAAAAATAGTCACTTCATACCCCAGTTTGACCAGATCACCCGCGATAGTCAGCCCTGCGGGACCGGCACCGGCGATGGCAACTTTTTTTCCAATGGATTTCACCGCCGGCGGAATGGAGACCTTGCCGCTGTTGCGTTCATAATCAGCCGCAAAACGTTCCAGACGCCCGATAGCGACCGGTTCGCCCTTTTTACCCAGGATACATTCTTTTTCGCACTGATCCTCCTGCGGACAAACGCGACCGCAGACGGCGGGCAGGCTGTTTGTTTCCTTTAATTTCAAAGCGGCTTCTATAAAACGGCCTTCCGCGATTTCCTTGATAAACTCGGGAATCTTGACATCAACGGGACATCCGCCAATACAGCCCGGTTTTTTGCACTGGATACAACGCTTGGCTTCGATCATTGCCGTTTCTTCGGAATAGCCGAAAGGAACTTCCTCGAAATTATGAATTCTTTTCGTCGGATCCTGCTCCGGCATTTTCTGCCGCGGTACTTTTTCTTTTTTCACTTTCGTATCTTTAGTTTCCATCGCACCCACACTTATGTTTTTCATAAGCCTCGCGCTCCTGGTCGCAATACATCTTCAGGCGGTTGGCTAACAGTTTAAAATCAACTTCATGACCGTCAAATTCAGGACCGTCAACACAGGTAAATTTTGTTTTTCCACTGACAGCAACGCGGCAGGCGCCGCACATTCCCGTAGCATCCACCATGATGGAATTCAGACTGACAATCGTTTTGATGCCGTACGGTTTGGTCACATCGCAAACAACCCGCATCATGGGGACGGGTCCGATGGCAAAGACGCGGTCGATCTTTTCGCCCTTGTCAATCATCTCCTGGAGAACATTGCTGACAAAACCGTGGACGCCGTAACTTCCGTCATCGGTGGTAACGACCAGACGATCGGAATTTTCGCCCACTTCCTTTTCCAAAATGAGCAAATCCTTCGTACGCGATCCGATGATCGAAATAACCTCATTGCCCGCTTTCTTCAAAGCGACGATCAGCGGATAAACAACCCCGACGCCCACACCGCCGCCGACGCAGACGACACGGCCGAATTTCTCGATTTCCGTCGGATTGCCCAACGGTCCCTGAACGTCCTGAAGCGATTCCCCCGCCTTCATTCCGGCCAGCTGCGCCGTTGTTTTTCCCACAATCTGAAAAATGATGGTGATGGTTCCCTTTTGCGCGTCGGAATCAACGATGGTCAGCGGAATACGTTCTCCCTTTTCGTTGATTTTCAGGACAATGAACTGTCCGGCCTGTCTCTTTTGCGCGATCGCCGGAGCCTCCAGCACCATTCTGACTACGTTTTCGGACAAATTTACTTTTTCAATAATTTTATTCAAACTTATCTCTCCTGTAGAACGAATAGATTACTGTTATGTTTATTTATTTTATTTATTTTGAAAAACATTCAGGCAGAAGAACAAAGATACCCCCTGCTAAGAATTTTCAGACCTAATATCTGCTCTTTTGGGCGGATTGTTACTTAAGACCGCAGAAAGAGAATTAATATTCTTTAGTCAAATTATCCAATTCTGCCAGAGAGAATACCGGACCGTCTTTGCAGACATACTTACTACCGACGTTGCAGCGTCCGCACTTGCCGATTCCGCACTTCATTCTCATTTCCAGAGAAGTGATAATATTTTCCTTGGAGAAACCCAGGTCAAAAAAGACCGGCAGGGTGAAACGGATCATAACGGGAGGACCGCAGATAACCGCTACGGCATTTTCCTTACTGGGAGCGACTTCTTTGCATACAGCCGGAACAAAACCTTCTCTGCCCTTCCAGGTCGCGTCGCCTTTATCCACGGTAACATTGATATTCAAATCACTTCGTTTTTGCCATTCAATCAATTCATCTTTATAAAGCAACAGGCCGGGATTTCGCGCGCCGTAAATGACGGTGATATTACCGAACTTTTTGCGATTGTCGCCGAAAATCATGTAATTAATAAGAGAACGCAGGGTGGTGAACGCGAAACCGCCGCCGACGATGACTATATTTTTCCCTTCCAGAAATTTCAGAGGCCAGGAATTACCCAACGGGCCGCGAAGCCCCATCAGGGTGCCTTCTTCCATCTCATGGAGCGCACTGGTAACCACACCGGCTTTCTGTACGGTGAATTCGACGTAACCTTTTTGCGTCGGAGAAGAAGCGATACCGATCGGAGACTCGCCTTTGCCGAAGATGGAAA
Organism: Deltaproteobacteria bacterium; assembly: GCA_021372815.1. GTDB lineage: Bacteria > Desulfobacterota > Syntrophia > Syntrophales > Smithellaceae > Smithella. The sequence continues at coordinate 3,029 of JAJFTS010000077.1, forward strand.
GCTCGCCGAACTGACCGGGAATATAGGCATACTTCTGCTCATCTTCCGGATTCACGAACTTGAAACGAAAAGTTTTGATGTCTTTGGTATCGACCTCGGTAATGATTTTATCCACAACAACGGGATAAGGTATGTACGGGTTCTGCATTACTAACTCCCTGATTATAATTTTGAAATATCTTCAACAATTTTTCGAATATCAATATTCACCGGACAACTCATCACGCATCGGCCGCAGCCGACACACGCGATCGAGTTGAACATGTCCACATAATACTTGAACTTGTGCATGGTGCGCTGGCGCCATCTTTCCTTCTG